>JAJKIL010000001.1 GCA_021154515.1 Niastella sp.
CTCGGCTATTGAAGAATCCCGGGTAGATGTGCTGGCTGTGCTTGAATGTATGGAAAGCGCCCGTAATGGTTATTACGATGCGTATTTCTATGCTGAATTGATCCTGTTCGAACGGTTATTGCGATATGCCACCCATTCAGATCCCGTTGAGAATTACGATACCAGGAGCTCTTTGATCCTTTTCAATTTCCTGGAGCAGAATCAGGCTATCCGGGTCGATTCAGCATTCAGGTTGTGGCTTGAAAGAAGCAACCTTCGTACAATACTGATGACTTATATCGATGAAATAGCGAGAATAGAAAATGAAATAAAATCAGCCAGAACAAAGCAGGCTACAGAAATAGAAAGCATTCCCGAAAAACAAAGGCTGGGAGAATTTGCAGAACGTTATAGTGGAAAAAATGCTTCAAACCGAAATAAATTCCTAACTGCCCTCTATAAAGGATAACCTGTTATAAAAACCTTATGAACGCAGACAAAACAGATAATGTATATATAGGAGGTTTTTCCTATGAGGTAGGAGAACATGAATATGGCATTGAAAGGCTTCGTTCCCTAAGGGGGAACGAAGCGCAGATCCAAAAATTCAAAGAGGCTGGTTTTTCCAGGTTTCGTACCAGCGACCTTTCCATATTTGAGCTGGCCGCCAAATGCATGGAAAAATTATTTCGAAAAGTGAGCATCGATCCTAAGGAGATAGATGCATTCATTTTGTCTACCGGCTCCCTGGGAGCCGTTGATAATATTTCGCATCTGCAGTTGTGCCGGTTTTTACTTGACAATGGCCTGGTCAATGCTTTTCCGCTTGTTTCGTCTTTTTCGTTTTGTGGTAATTTTCTCACTGCCATTCATAAGGGATACCAGGGAATAAGGTCGGGAGATTACAAACATGTACTGGTAGTTACTTCCGATATCATTTCCGGATCTTCTACCAGGTTAGCCCCACCCGATATTGCTGTAGGCAGCGATGGGGCATGTGCCTGCCTGCTATCTGTAAACAACTATTCGGGATATGAACTGCAATCGATACACCAGGTTGCCCATGCCGCTGCCGGCATGCTTGATCCTGATAAGGATTTCCTCCACTATACCAAATCGGTAGGGCAGGGCATAAGGGAAGTAACCGCAAAGACGTTTGCAGAAAGGGAAGAAAGCCGCAAAACCATTACGCGCGTTTTTACCCATAATTACAGTCATAATATTTGCAGGAGCTACTGCAGGCTCATACAAATTCCCGAAAGCAAAGCGTTTACCAACAACACAGCAAGATATGGACATGTATGCGCCTCGGATCTGTGCATCAATCTTTGCGATTTCCTGGAAATGAACGGCGCCCTGCAAGAGTCGCAGCAGCTCCTGCTGCTTTCCACCGGACCTTTTATGTGGGGAAGCGCTTTAATCACAGCAATTAATAATTGAACGACTATGCTTTTTCATGAATATTTATTGTCGGACTATACCGATGACAAGGTGATCTTAAAAGTTAAACAAAACGAATACACTTATAAAGAGATCATTGAACAGGTAACTGTTTTTGAACAAGGCCTGCGCAATGCGATCATCACAAAGAGCGAACGGGTGATGATATTGATGGAAAACGGCTTGTCTGCTATTTGTATGCAACTGGCCTGTTCCCGCCTGGGTGTAATTTATATTCCCGTTAGCCCCTATGAACCTGCTAACAGAATACAAAAGATCATCGAGGTATATGAGCCGGTAGCCGTATTAACAGAAGATGATAATCCAAACAATCTGCTGAACGATGCCATTCCGTTTTGTAATGTAACGAAGGGGATAGTGCGCACGGCCCCTTTACGGGAGGCAAAAATGCACGACCATTCCCAGGTCACCGAAAATGATACTCTTTACATCATTTCCACATCTGGCACTACGGGCAACCCCAAAGGCATACCCATGACACATAAAGGGGTGCTTTGTTTCTTTAACGGCATGCTCAGCCATTGCAGGGTCAGTACCAGCGACAATATAGGGACCATCGCTCCTTTACAATTCGATCTGTCTCTTCTTGACCTGGGCCTGGCCTGGGGATCGAAAGCTTGTTTCTCAGTATTTTCCCAGGCGCTGGCTTACACGCCAAAGAAACTGATCGATGAACTGATTCGTTTGCGCGTCACCCAGTTTCATTCGGTACCTACGGTATGGACCATGATCATTGGCTCTGCGGCAGACAGAATTACTCAACTGACCGAACTGAAAGCCATTCTATATGCCGGCGATAAATTCCCGGTTCAGAATATCATGGTGTTGCAGCAAAAGCTACCGGGGCTTAGAATTATCAATTGCTTCGGACCAACTGAATGTATCGCCTTTTCATTTTACGATATACCCGTTATTACAAGTCCCGATACACAGGTGTCGATCGGAAAAGGTTATCCGGGCAATATTTTCTACCTCGTCGATGATAATGACGAACTCATTACGGCCGATGATGTGCCAGGAGAACTTTGGGTCAGCAATGGCGCTTTGTTCAATGGCTATTGGAATAATGAAGCCTTAAGCCGCGAGAAATTGACCAAAGATATGTTCACTGGTTCCAACACAAACCGGGTATACAAAACCGGTGATCTTATGTCTCGCGCTGCTGATGGAAACTATTATTTTCATGGAAGAAAAGATTCACAGATCAAGATCAACGGAAACAGGGTAGAGCTTGACGAGATAGAACAGGTGGTGCAGGAATACACAGGAGTGGTCGACTCGGTGGCCGTATACCAGCATAGAGATGACAATCCCAGGATTATCCTTTTTCTGTATGCCGGTCCTGGCCAGGCAATTGCAGAAGAATCGATAAGAAGTTATTGCCGTTCTAAATTGCCGGCTTACATGGTGCCGGCAAAAATTGTGATCACTGCTGAACCCCTGCCTGTAAATGTAAACGGCAAAACCGATCGGAAAAAATTGCTGGAGCAATTAAAGGCTCCTGTTTCTTACAATAAATGAACGTATATATGAGCGATTCCATTTCAAAAAAAAGAGCAGCTATGCCAGCCGGCACCAATTCCGTATTAGACACAAGAACGATCACTAAATCGAATGCAAATCTGATACAGGTATTGAAGCCCGGACAAACGGTATTGGATGTAGGTTGTGGCAGTGGAGCAATCACCCACGGTATCACCGGGTACGTAGGCGCTGAAGGCTTGGTTATCGGGGTAGATCGCAGTGAGAACCTGATCAACCAGGCTAAAACACAATTTGCTGCTATAGAGAACCTGTCATTTTATTGTGCCGACATACTCGATTTCAGCACCAACCTTCATTTCGACGTAATTACTACAGCCCGCACGCTCCAGTGGATTGCAAATCCACAGGTTGTAGTAGCCAGCATGAAAAGCCTGCTCAAGCCAAATGGTATTTTGTGTGTACTCGACTATGACCATACCGCTATAAACTGGGAGCCCGAACCTCCTGCCAGCATGCAGCATTTTTACCAGGCTTTTCTGCAATGGCGTGCCGATGCAGGGATGGACAATCAAATAGGGCAACATGTGGGTGCCATGATGGAAGAAAACGGGTTGCAGTTGACAGAACAGCACGATCAATCGGAATATTTGCAAAAAGAAGAGGAAGGATTTGCTACTCATATCGATATATGGGCAGTAGTAGCAGAGACAAGAGGAAAGCAAATGGTAGATGATTCCTATATAACCGAAGAAGAGCGATTACTTGCGCTGACGGAATACCGTCAATGGAGCGTATCGGATGCACGCAGTATGAAACTTGTATTGAAAGCAGTTCATGCGATGAATAAATAACAGTTATAGTTTGTAACCCGGGGCATTTTAATTATTATGGAGAATACAGTCATTTATAAATTGATATTCCGGCGGCAAACGTCGGGCTATACCGCTTATCTGAGCCTTAGCGGCCATTCACTGCCCTGTATATATCCTGCCGATATTTTGAGCGCGCGCGAGCAGTGGCAGTACGATATGTACAATGGCGCCAGGCAGTCTGAATTTTTTCTTTCCAGGCTGCTCACCAAAGACCTGGTGCGCAGGTTTTATGTAGAGAAGGGGTGGCATGAGATTGAAGTGGCAAACAGCGTATTTGGTCAACCTGTATTGTGCGATACCGGTTGCGGTCACAATTTACGTATTTCCATTGCCCATAAAAAGGAGTTGGCGGGTTCACTCGTTTTTGATGCAGAGCATCCGCTGGCCCTGGATATAGAACAGACGCAATACCCTCCGAGCCTGTTGCGCACAATGGAAGCCGACGAATTGCAGGCGCTTGAGAAGATGGGATTATCGGCTATGCATGCCTGGAGCGCCAGGGAAGCGCTTTCGAAAGTACTGGGGTGCGGAATAACCGTAGATATGAGGTTCTTCAAAACCACCAACTGGGAACAATACGATAATTTTTACACCGGCGAATACGCGCACTTTCTTCAATACCGGTTTATAGGATTTATAGTCAATGATCATATCATTACCCTTGCTTTACCGCGCCATAGCGATATCGAAATAAAGCTATTCAATCCCGAAAGTGCGGTACATACAACGTTAAAAAATGAACATTAAACGATTACTGCAACATGCAAAGGAACAAAACAGTTCTGTTTGTGATGGCTCCTTTTGTGAGCCATCTTTTGCCTACCTATAAAATCGGCTTATACTTTCAGGAACGTGGATATAAAGTAGTGTATGTATCTACCGTAAAATGCGAACAGCATATTGTACAACATGGTTTCTTATTTCAGAATTCGGCTGTACGCGATGAAAACGCAAAAGTGATGAAGGTGGAGGATCTGGTTTCCTTCCTGGTTTCAAAATACCACGCGGCATTATTCCTGGTAGAAGTAAGTTTCTGGAGTTGGGGCCTTCTGCTGCAGGGATGCCGGCAAAGATTTATTATGATCCAAACCTGGCCATGCTGCGACAGGGCGCCATTTTTACTTACCGAAGGGTATCGTATCATGCAGAAAAGGAACCTGTTTACCTACATTACCAATGTATTTTCCTGGAGAAAAGAGAACCGGCGCGCAAGGGAGCTGTTGCAATCGGGCGACCTGAAATCATATTATGATGAACTGGTGATAAAAGCGGGGCTCGATCCCTCGGGAAAATATATAAGCCGGCAGAACCGGATAGGATATTTCAGGATCCTGCATGTGCCCGAGATCATTTTGTATCCGCTGGAATTCGACTTCCCGAGAAGAAAAAATAAAAATACCTGGTTTGCAGGTCCGTTCATCGATACAACCCGGCCCGAAGTCAATGGCTCGTTCCCGGTTTTGCCCGATAGCCCGCTCATTTATTGTTCACTGGGCTCCATGACCAATTTGTATAAGAACAGCAGATCGTTTTATGATCGCATGATTGCAGCGTTTACGCAAAGGCCCGGTATGACATTGGTTATGTCGGTAGGTAATGTTATCAACGAAATCGACCTGAGCGGGTTACCTTCCAATATACATATTTGCGCATACGCCCCGCAGCTACATCTGTTAAAAAAGGCGGCGGTGTTCATTACCCAAGGGGGCGCCGGATCTGTAAAGGAAGCCATTCACTTTGGCGTTCCAATGGTCATTTATCCCTGGGTAACAGCAAAAAACAGCGACCAGTTAGGAATAGCCGACAGGGTGATCTATCACCACCTGGGCGTACTGGGAGATATAGAAAACGACCAGCCCGCCGATATATTGAAAAGGATCGACCTGGTGCATGGCAATAAAAAGATCATGGGATCAATGCACCATATGCAATCTGTATTTCAACGCTATGCCGGTAATGAGAAAAATATTATCGATGCCATGATCCGGTTTGCTGAATAATTTAAACGGGGTATCCAAAAGTAAACATGAGAATATGCGTAAACTTCTTACTGTAATTTGTTTCCTGTTACTGGTCAATAATCTTATGGCGCAGGCCATATTGAAAGGAGTTATAGCAGACCGGAATAGCAGACCCATAGAAGGCGCTACGCTGCATTTGCTGCGATCGGGAGATTCTTCGCTGGCAGCAGGCACTGCATCCGATAGCAATGGTTTGTTTATTTTCAGCAATCTTAAACCCGGGCTGTACATATTGAAAACCACTTCTGAAGGATATCTGACTTACACAAGCCCGGCCCTGGGATTAAAGGCCGGTTCCACGGAAAATGTAACCGATACTATTTATCTCGATAAGCAGACTACCCATCTTCAATCTGTAACCGTTTCGGGGCGAAGAAACCAGATTACCATGCAACCCGATCGTATGCTGCTCGACGTTGCCAATAGCATTGCTTCAACAGGTGGTACCGCACTGGATATGATTGCCACCAGCCCAGGTGTTACAGTAAATTACCAGGAAGGTACTATCTCGATGAATGGGAAAAAAGGCGTTGTAATAATGATCAACGGAAGGCCCAATTATATGCCAGCTGGTGATGTGGTGAAAATGCTGCAGGGCCTCGGCTCGGGTAATATTCAGAAGATAGAGTTCATCACCAGTCCGCCGGCAGGTTTTGATGCTGAAGGTAACGCCGGGTTTATCAATATTGTACTTAAAAAAAATCCGGCTGATGGTTTGAACGGTTCTTTTTCGCTGACGGGTGGGTATGGAAAAGGCTTGCTGGGTGCTGGTTCGGGTAATTTTAATTACCGTGCCAGCCACATCAACTTATTTGGCGATGTTGCCTACTCGTACACACGCAATAAACCTTACACCACATTTTATCGAAGAGTATCCGACGAAGGCATAATAAAGGAAAGTTATTCCATCACCGACCGCAAGACAAGGATACCTACTATCAATGGGCGTATAGGGTTCGATATTGATCTGGGCCGCAAAACAACCGCCGGCATACTTATGTCGGGTTACGACAATAAATTCCGGTTACGGGCGGTCAATACTGCCTCCCTTAGTTCAAAAGGAAATGTAGACACCATGATATCTATCGATAACGGAGAATTGAATCATTGGAAGAATTACAGCGCAAATTTCAATATTCAGCACATGCCTGATACGAAGACGATCATTACTTTCAATGCAGATTACGTTTATTATAAAAACAGCGACCCGGTTAACTACACGAATGCGTATTACAACAGCGCCGGTAACCTGCTGTACCAGGAACGGATAGAAACCACCAAGGAAACACCTATAAATTTTAAAGTGGCAGCGGTGGATGTTTCAAGACATCTCGATTCCGTTACAGAATTGAGCGTAGGAGCAAAAACAACCGTTTTGCGTTTCGATAATAATGTAGGATTTTACCGCCTGGGGCAGAATCTAAGGGAAAAAGACAGCGCCCTTTCGACAGTCCATGCCCTGCGCGAAGATTATTCCGCCTTCTATGTATCATTGAATGCAAACCCCATCAAACGCATGAACGTGCGGTTGGGAATGCGGTATGAATATACAAACTCAAATCTTTCAAGCCCCTGGCAAAAAGATATTGTAAGCAGGCATTATGGCAATCTGTTTCCCAATGCACTGGTTTCTTATAAGCTCAGCAATGATATGACTTGGAGTGCCTCATATAACAGGCGAATTACCCGCCCGACCTTTAATGATCTGGCGCCTTTTACGTATTACCAGGACCCCAACACATTTTTGACGGGGAACCCAGCCCTGCAACCCACTTTTTCCGGTACTGTAAAAACAGACGTGCAGTTCAGGAAATATTTTCTGTCGGTTTCCTACACTACCGAAAAAAATTCCATCCAGATGTACCAGCCGCGTATCGATTCAGCTACCAATAAACTGTTTTATTCATCTGAAAATATTCCCCGGCTTAAAACATTCAATGCGTTGCTGACTATTCCTGTAAACTACCTCAACTGGCTCTCGGGTAATTATACTGTCAGTTTCATAAGGCAGCAGGCCGACCTGGTGTATGAAGGCAGTGCCGTAAAAAGAAATAAATCCATCTGGAGCTTTAATGGTGTACAGCGTGCCGTTTTGGGAAACAACTGGTCGGTAGAGGTGTCGGGATTTCTTAGAACGGGCGACATCGTCGGCATATTGGTTCAGAAGCCATATGGCAGCATGGATGCAGGCGTGCGAAAACAATGGGGTGCAAAAGGTACGGTTGGATTATCGGTGTCGAACATTTTCAATACCATGCAATTTCATTTTGTGGCTGAAGACGTGCAAAAGAATTTATATAATACCATCAATGCCGATTTGCTATATCGGGCAATCAGGCTTACCTATTCGCTGCCTTTTGGCAATCAAAAAGTGAAAGAGAGAAGGAACCGCGGGACAGGAGCCGAAGATGAGAAGAGCCGGGTAAACTAAAACGGAATTTTATTATTGTAAAGACATAACTAATTTGTATGATCAATCTGGGTTTTGATGAAATCAATCAGGTTATTTCGGTAGAAGATCTATTTGAGCCTGTTAAACAGTCATTCATTGATTATTCCTCCGAAAAGCTGATTGCGGCGCCTATAGAACTTTTCCATTTTTCCAATGGTGGTGATGCGCATATAAAAATGGCAGCCATAAACGGTTATGACTATTTTTCTGTGAAAGTTGCTACCATGTTCCCCGGAAACCTGCAAAACGGTATACCTGCTGCCAATGGAGCGATCTTTTTATTCAATGCGCTTACGGGGGAACCAACGGCTATTCTTAGAGATAAAAGACTATTGACCGATTTGCGTACTGCCGCTGCAGGAGCTGTTGCAACAGATTTCTTTAGCCATCCGGCCGCCGATACGTTAACGGTAATAGGTACGGGTAAGCAGGCTTATTTTCAATGCATGGCGCTAAGTAAGCTGAGAAAGTTGTCGAAAATAATTATATATGGTAGAAATAACGGTCATGCCGCGCAATTGAAAGAAAAGATGGAAAGGGATATGCCAGGTATACAGATCTTTTGTGGCGAACAGGCAGAATCTGCCGTACGGGCATCGGATATGATCATAACCACCACATCGGCCAAAGAACCTATTATAAAAGGATCATGGTTAAGAAAAGGACAGCATGTTACTGCCATTGGAGCCGACGATGCATTTAAAAAAGAGATCGACGAAGATTGCTTTACTATGGCAGATCATATTTATGTAGATTCTTTGGAGTTGAATACAAACTGTGGAGAGTATGCAGGCGCACTGGCAAAAAATCCATATCTTCAGCAGAAGACAACCGAACTTGGCGTGGCCTTCCGGAACAATGAGCGGCTATCCGGGCCAGGTACCATTACCCTGGTAAAACTGGTGGGGCTGGGCGTTCAGGACCTTGCTGCCTGTTCTGTGGTTCTTAATAAAATGCAGTTTGAAATTATATAACCAACATCCACCTTACGTTATGGAAGCAACGCATCCAAATCTTATTCTGATCCACCGTTTTTTTGAAGCTTATGCCAATAATGATATGGACAAGCTTCGTTCGATCCTCGATGAAAATATAGAATGGCATATTCCCGGCAAACATCCGTTGAGCGGCACCAAAAAAGGCATCGATGAAGTGCTGGCTTATTTTCGTCAATTGGAAAAGTGCGCCTTCAAAGCAGCGCCCATCGTAATGGGCCTGAATGATACTTATGTGATCGATTGCCATACGAACTGGAGCAACCTGCCAGGCGAAGATAACCTGCACAATATGTCGTGCCTGCTGTGGAGGTTCGATGGCGACCGCATCGTGGAGGTACACAATTTTCCGCAGGACCAGCATGTGGTTGATGCGTTTTTCTCCAGGAATTATCCAGGTTAACAGATCAATTGTGTATTAATTTACACTTTACTTAATTTTTAACTGGGATCTACTCAATAATAAATTTGTAACCCCTGCCATGTACGTTAATAAATTTAATGGAGTTATCGTCGATTAATTTCTTACGTAATTTAGATACCAATACATCCACATTTCTACTGATGACTACTAAGCCTTTATCTTCCCAAATCTCTTTCATCAGTTTTTCCCTTTCTACGACCTGATTTATATTTTCTGCAAATATTTTTAGTGCTTTTGTTTCTTTTTCCGAAAGCGTAATACTTTTATCCTCAGTTTTCAGCATATTATTATCTGCGTAGAATCTAAAGCTTCCTAATTGCAGGTAATCATTATTATCGGGGATTGATGCTTTCTCATCTTCTTTCCGGAATTTATTTTTTACATAAAATCCAACAACACTCAAAGGAATAATTAATAGCAACAACAAAAAGTAATTAAATGTAGTTTTCTTCAAGAATTCAATTTCAATAGCATAACAACCAACCTCCAGCTTACGCCTCCCGCAAGGTGTTAAATTGCCTGCCTGGCGATTTATTTCGAATGCAAAGACAGTTTGCTTTGGTTTACAATTCTTTAAACTCACTATATAATTGTTTGCCAGGCCGTTTTTTTGAAATGTTCGTTGAACTAAATTGATGAGTGTATCCGAAATAAACCAAAAGTCATTTTGAAAGGAGATCTGGTATGTATTTTCATTTAATTGCTTAACCGGCAGCACTCTGGATGTAGAATCTTTAGCTGTAAGTAAAAGCTGATGTCCTACTTCACGTAATACAACTTCTAAATGCTTTTCAGGAATTTCATCTTTTTTATTGATAGAAGCTACAGCTGAAATTAAAATAAAAATTATTATGATGGAAGACCCGAATAGAATATATGGCTTCATGCCTGCAAAATACACCATTAGCCCCCGGTTTTAGTTGGTTTTACAAACGTTTTACGCATCTTTTACAACTTTTTACTGCTAAAAACCTTCCCGGTAATTGATGCCGGATATCTTTACTTTATTGTTTCAACGAATCATTTATTGCCATGAATATGCATAACCTTGCTTTTTTGCTTCTTTTTCAATACCTCTTAGCTTGTAATCAGCCGATACAAGTTTATAGTCAGCAAAATCAAAAAAGAGATACCACCAGAAGTGCAAATATCGTGTTTAGATCTGCTGATGGCGGACAAACATGGCAGGACATAAGCAATGGGCTGCCCGAACCTGTGCAGGATGACTACGGTATGGGCAGAAATGTTTTTTACGCAGATGATAATGGGCTCTATTTAACCGATGGAAACTGGATATATCACAGCAACACAAATTCCACGGCTCCTTTTTGGACCAAAGATATTTTTCCTGACAAACATAGCAACATTGCCCCTGGTAAGTCCGGGATATTTGCATACAATTACTATAGCCCCATTTTACAAAAACTAAACGGAACAAATGCATGGTCGCCGATATTCACAGATTTGCAGGAGAAGAAAGTACGCACTGTTTTAGAAACTGCCGGAGGCATCCTTTTCATCGGCACCGACGAGGGCCTTTTTAGATCCACAAACAATGGAAAAACATGGAAACGGGTCAATGCATGGGGCCTGTTAGGAAAATTAGCAGAGTCGGATGGTGTTATGGTGGCCACTTCCAATAGAGGGATAATTAGATCGACCGATAAAGGTGAAAACTGGGAGTTGGTGGTCAGTGAGGGCGGCGTGGGCATCGATGTAGCATGCATCAAAGGTGGATTCGCTGCCATTAATTACAGTACAGCGGCCAGGACCAGGAGAGTGCGAACATCCTACGACGGCGGAAAAACCTGGCAGCCCATTGATGCCGGCCTTCAGGCGCAAATTATTATTGACTCACCCTGGCGGCCCATTAATGCCGGCAATCCGGCACAAGGCGCTGACTCAGTTTGGCATCCTAAAGAAGCTGCCCTTCCGGCGCAAGAGTACAAAACTTCAATTATCCAGGTGGGTGAAAACTTCTTTTGTGGTCATTCTGACGGTATTTACAGGACATCAGACAAGGGAAAAACATGGAAGCTGGTACTTCCTTCTGTAAAAGGGAAGATGTTTAAATTATCTGTTTCCGGCAACGTGATTTATGCCATACAGATGGAGAATCATTGTTAAACCTGCCCGATAGTAAAAGATAAATGAAGCAAGATAGAAACGGAAACATTTTGATTGCTGCATCATCAGGAGATATATCTATGTTAATTAAACCTACAAAATATATGAAAAAAGTTATTTATGCGCTGATCTTACCGCTGGTTGTGGTAAGCGGACTAGTATTTGCTAATCACGAAATCAAAAATGAAACTTCTAAAAAATCAACCCAAATGGCACTGTCTGCTGGTGAAATGACAATGGAGGCTGTTGTAACCTCTCTTTATCCGCCAGGCTCACGATCAGGTTTCGGAGTAAAGGTCAGGATTAATGGTTACGATTATATTCTTGGTTTTGGGACGGAAAAATCTAATGAATTTCAGCAATTGCATAGCCTGAAAGTGAACGACAAAATAATGATAAGCAGCCGAAGTGTATTTAATGTATTGTACGCTCCCAAGGGTTCATGTCCAATGATATCTGGCGACTATGTAGAACGAGATAGTAAAATAATTTATAAACGTGCCCCTCGCAAAGGCGGTTGCTGAGTAAAGTTATAATGGAATTGGCTTTACGGACTTTAAAGGTTTAGAGAGTCAGAAATAATTTTTTAGCAGACACTTTTAAGATGAAATTATGTTTCAGGCAGTATACTGGATCAGCTTGAAAAGTAGGGGGTGCCGAAAAGATATTTTCTCTGCTTTTGATTGCCTGAGATGCCTGGACCCTAACTTGGAGTCTACAATCAATTTGTTACTTCATCATTCAATTTGGAGAGGTCCACTATTCAAGTTGAATAAGGTACCATTCATTTTTATCGGATGATGTGGCACAATGCAGGTCTCCCATTTCAATTTGCTGGCTTTACACCGCAAAGAGGTAGGGCGTCAAATCAATATGATGGTTCTCTGATGCATGTATTGACCTCACCCGATAGACTGGCAATCTCCATCTATCGGATAAGAACCTTCTCCAATTTTGCGAAAGCGATCATTTTTCAGTTTTAAGGTTCCATAATTCATTTTCCACCTTCAATAATCAATATGGCCGGCGCCATATTCTATTTTTAAGTGTCAATAATTCAGATGGCAGCCCCAATAAACAAGTTTAGCGGCGGACACTTC
>JAJKIL010000002.1 GCA_021154515.1 Niastella sp.
AGGTGAGTATTGTTGTTTGCTCGGGCATAAACATGCCCTGATAATTGATAATTCCTCTTGTAAACTCAACAATGTTATTTTTTGAAGCACCTGGCGCCAGGTAAGAAGGAAATCCTGTTATACCATCTACCGGTTTCAGGGCGGCAAAGTTTAATTTATTTACCGGGTTAATTTTATTATCATAGGTACATTTATAATACCTGGTAGTATTGTATGCCGCAGAGGGGTTGCCATAATGTACTTCAGCAACGTTATTATCCTTTATCAAAAAAGTGTCGGTTAACTGGTTGGGACCCGAGCCTGGGTAAAAGGAACTGTTTTTTACCAGTATTTTGTCGGTAGCATACGTGTATTCGCGGGTGGAATAGCTTGAATTGCCGGTGAATATTACTGAATCATTGATCACCTGCCCCGCATTGTTAAATCTAAAATACGTCACTTCTATTCCCAGGCTGACTGCGGGGGTGGTGTTGCTGGCTTTAAAAGAATTTTTCTCTGTGCCGTTATAATAGTATTGAAAGCTATCTACCGGTGTAACGATCAGGGTGCCGGTTGATTGGTCACCTGTTGAAAAAATAAATTTATTAAGCCGTTGCTGGTCGTCATATGTAAAATCAATGACCATACTCTTATTTGCCGGCTGAGAGGAAACATGCTGTATAACTCTCGAAATACGCAGTATTGTAGCGTTGGGGTTTGTAGTGTCGTTGTGGGATTTGTGACAGGAAAACAAAACCAAAGGGAATAATAATATCCCGAGGTTACGGATCAGCGGTTGCATAATAGGGTTAATTTTTTTTAATTGGCTGCAAGCTAGCAACGGAGTTTGGTCCTTAAAATTCAAATAAATATTCGCGTTGAATTAGCCCAAAACGGTCAGCAGGCGAATATGGATATCATTTAAAAACAAAACCCTTCCGGCTAACCGGAAGGGTTTGTTATTTATTGTAATCCTCGTCCCTTATTTCACTTCTTCAAACTCGGCGTCGGTTACATTTTCGCCGCCACCGCCGTTGTTACCGCCCTGCTGCTGGTTGCCACCGGCTCCGGGTTGTTCGCCACCAGGCTGCTGGCCTTGTGTAGCTTTGTACAACTCTTCGCTGGCTGCTGTCCAGGCATTGTTCATTTCGGTTGAAGCCGCATCAATGGCTTCAATGTCCTGTGACTTGTGCGCTTCTTTCAATTTGTTCAACGCATTTTCAATAGGCGCTTTTTTATCGGCCGGGATCTTGTCACCATATTCCTTCAGTTGTTTTTCTGTTTGGAAGATCAAACTGTCGGCCTGGTTGATCTTGTCGATCTTTTCGCGGGCAGCCTTGTCACTGGTTTCATTGGCCTTTGCTTCGGCTTTCATTTTTTCAATCTCCTCTTTGCTTAAACCGCTACCGGCTTCAATCCGGATCTTTTGTTCTTTACCAGTGCCCTGGTCTTTCGCTGTTACATGCAGGATACCGTTGGCGTCGATGTCGAAAATAACTTCGATCTTAGGCATACCGCGTGGTGCAGGTGGAATGTCTGTCAACTGGAAGCGACCGAGGCTTTTGTTCTGGTTAGCCAGCGGACGTTCGCCTTGCAGTACATGAATCTCAACACCAGGTTGATTATCGCTGGCGGTTGAGAATATTTCTGATTTCTTGGTTGGAATAGTTGTGTTGGCTGTGATCAACGGTGTCATGGCATTACCCAGGGTCTCAATACCCAGGCTCAGCGGAGTTACGTCGAGCAACAGTACGTCTTTTACTTCACCGGTCAATACCGCACCCTGAATAGCAGCACCTACGGCTACCACTTCATCGGGGTTCACTCCCTTGTTAGGTTTCTTGCCAAAGAATTTTTCTACTATTTCCTGTACTTTAGGAATACGGGTACTACCACCTACCAGGATCACTTCATCGATCTGTGAAGTTGATAAACCGGCATCTTTCAACGCCTGCTCACAAGGTTTCAAACAGCGTTCGAATAATTTATCGGCCAGCTGTTCAAATTTGGCGCGGGTTAATTTTTTAACCAGGTGTTTAGGTACACCATCGATAGCCGTGATGTAGGGCAGGTTGATCTCTGTTTCTGTTGAAGAAGACAATTCAACCTTGGCTTTTTCAGCAGCTTCTTTCAAACGCTGTAAGGCCATTGGGTCTTTACGCAGGTCAACAGCTTCTTCATTTTTGAATTCAGCGGCCAGCCAGTCCATGATCACTTTATCGAAGTCGTCACCACCCAGGTGGGTATCACCATTGGTTGATTTTACTTCAAAAACGCCATCACCCAGTTCCAGTACAGAAATATCGAATGTACCGCCACCAAGGTCAAATACGGCGATCTTTTGGTCGTGCCTGCCTTTATCGAGACCGTAAGCCAGGGCGGCAGCCGTAGGCTCGTTCACGATACGGCGTACATTTAAACCGGCAATTTCACCTGCTTCTTTGGTAGCCTGGCGTTGTGCGTCGTTAAAGTAAGCCGGAACGGTAATTACGGCTTCATTTACTTCCTGACCCAGGTAATCTTCGGCCGTTTTCTTCATTTTCTGAAGGATCATGGCAGATAATTCCTGGGGTGTATATAAGCGGCCGTCTATGTCAATACGTACCGTATTATTGTCACCTTTAGCTACTTTGTAGCTCCAATGGCTGATCTCTTCTGTCACCTCGTCAAACCTGCGACCCATGAAACGCTTAACGCTCATGATGGTATTGTGCGGATTGGTGATAGCCTGGCGTTTAGCCGGATCGCCTACTTTTCTTTCGCCGTTCTTTAAAAAAGCCACTACAGACGGGGTGGTACGGCGTCCCTCGTCATTGGCAATTACCACGGGTTCATTACCTTCCATTACTGCCACGCAGCTGTTTGTGGTACCGAGGTCAATTCCTATTATCTTTCCCATATATGCTGAATTTAATGTTCTCTTATGGTTATCAATGATTATGCCGTGGGCAGGAAGGATGAAAAAATGTCAGTTCCATGGCAGATGCTGTCATTAATTGGTTGACAGTTAATCTCAAATAGGCAGTTTGGCGTTCTGAATGCTGCGTTTTAGGTTCACAGTGGCAAGGCAGACGGCAGAAGGCAGACGGCAGACGGCAGAAGGCAGAAGGCCCTCCTACGCTAAAACTTGCGCCTCCGCTAAAGCTTCGGCGACACACGGACGGCGGGCAAGGCAAATTTCTTCGCAAATCCTTTTAGACTTCTCTTAGAATCCTTGTAGGCTTCTTCGCAAATTTGCGAAGAACTTGCGAAGAATTTGCGAAGAAGGGTAAGCCGTGTCTTTGCTCAGGGGCGAAGGAGACAAGACCCACTTGTTCCTTTTCAACTCCGTCAACTTTATCAACCCTCCTATCAACCTGCCCACCCAGAACTCTTAACTCCCACTCTTTTCCTGGTTATCTTGTCAACTCGTCAACTTGTTAACTCGTCAACTGGTCAACTCGTACTTTTACTACCGCATCACGTATAACTTCCTTTTGTTATTAATTAATGTCTATATATCTTCATGCATTCACAACCCTATACCTGCCGGTTATGCGCTGCGGAAGCGATATTTACCGGTAATCTTCAATTTGAACGATTAAATCGTAAGTAGAAACTCTTGGTTTTTGAAATCCGGCATTCCCTTTGAAAGTAAAGGGATTGTCAAAACAATGTCCCTTAAAAACAACTCCTTATGGTTTTTCAGTTCTGGGCCTTATTTGCCATTTTAACTGCCTGTGTTGTCGTTTGCGACAGAAAATTCAACATGTTGCGCGACCTGAGCAAGGCCAGTCCGCGCCCCTATAGCTGGTCGCGGGTACAACTGGCCTGGTGGTCGGTGATCATTATTACGGCGTTTACCTCTATTATCATTCAAACCGGTCATGCGCCCAACCTGCATCATTCAACCCTTGTGTTACTGGGCATCAGCGCCGGCACCACAGCCGTTGCCCGGGTTATTGATCTGGGCGATCAGCAGAATGCGTTGATCTTCCGGCATCAGGACATCAAGACCACCAATTTTTTCTTAGACATTTTATCCGATCAAAACGGGGTGAGCATTCAACGGTTCCAGGCCGTTTTATTCAATACCATTTTTGGTATCTGGTTCATTTCATCGGTACTGGGCAACCTGGGCGATCCCGGCTTTTGCATGTCCGATTTCGTCAAAGGCGATCCCAACCTGGCTAATTGCCTGCTGCATTCTACCGATTTTTTAATTCCAATTGTCAGCGACAATAATTTGATCCTGCTTGGGTTAAGCTCGGCTACCTATGCGGCTTTAAAGATCACAGAAAACAGAGGAACTGCTTCGGAAGCCCTGACGGAAAAAGTGGTGGATGAAGCCTTGAACACACCTGCACAGGGTTAAAACGTTTATATGAACATCACATCAGTAGCTAGTCCCAACTTTACACAGGGAAGAAGGACTTACCGGCCTGAAGCCATTGTTATTCATATTATGGATGGCACCCTGAAAGGTACCGACGGCTGGTTCATAAGCCCGCTGTCGCAGGTATCGAGCCATTATGGTATTGGTAAGAACGGCGAAGTACATCAATATGTCGATGAAACTGATACCGCCTGGCATGCCGGCCGTATTCACGATCCTACCTGGCCGCTTATTAAGAAGACCTCCGACGGCATGTTCATCAATCCCAACTATTACACCATCGGGGTTGAACACGAAGGCAATGAAAGCAGCGAATGGACAGACGCCATGTACGCCACCAGCGCTCAGTTAATAAGAGGACTTTGCCAGCGTTGGAGCATTCCCGCTGATCGCCTGCATATTATAGGACATCATGAAATTTATTCTTTAAAGAACTGTCCGGGGTTGAAGGTGGATATGGATAAACTGATCGCCCTGGTTAATGGCAGCACCCAGGTGGTGAACGGACAGATAAGCAAAACCGAAAAGTCTGGCAAGGTAACCACGCTTACGCGGCTGAACCTGCGGGCCGGTCCGGGCAAAGTGTACAAAATAACGAACATGGTCAATGCCGGCATTCAACTGGCGTATGATGGGTTTACCATGCAGGGCGAAACAGTAAATGGCAATGGCAAATGGTATTATACTGAGGAGGGGAACTGGTTTTGGAGTGGCGGGGTGAAGTAATCGGACTACACATTTTCTTAAAATTGGACTATAAATATAATTCAATGCCTTCTTAGCTTTGCCATTCGCAAATAGAATTTAAATCCATGAATGTAGATCTGCAACCCACATTGGAAAATGAGCGTGTTATTTTGCGTCCATTACAACAGCAGGATTTCGAGATGCTCTATAATGTTGCAGCCGACCCTGCAATCTGGCAACAACATCCCAATAAGGATCGCTGGAAAAAAGACGTATTCAGCACCTTTTTTGAGGGGGCCATTCAAAGCGGCGGCGCATTCCTGGTCATTGACAAAACTACCGGGTTAGCCATTGGCAGTACCCGCTTTTATGATTACAACTCCAATGACAATAACATCTTCATCGGCTACACGTTTTATGCCACAGCATACTGGGGTAAAGGGATTAACCTGGCGGTTAAAGCTTTACTATTGAACTATATTTTTAAATATGTGGATAAGGTTTATTTCCATATTGGAGCAGAAAACATCCGGTCACAAATTGCTATTGCGCGTCTCGGTGCCATAAAGGTAGGTCAGCAGGAAGTCACCTACTTTGGCGAAACACCTAAGCTGAATTTTGTTTACGAGATCACCAAAGTTGCTGCAAACCTTACATAAGCAATACTACTCGGCTTCTTCTTCTTGACCAATATCAATTCCAGAAATGTACATTGAATAAAAATAGTTTATAACTTGCCGGCATCTTCGGTTTATCCTTCCTGATTGGGCGTTATAATATTCCGTACAACTACCCTAAAAAGATCAGTAATTCCCGGTTGCTTCCTTTCTCCGTCCCTAAGTAATTTTATTGCAGCCGTTCTTTAAAAAAATACCTGAAACCATTCTTCCCTAACCGGAAGGTGCATAATTGTAACTGCCATGAAGCGTCTTATTACCTGCAGCGATGGAACCTGGAATAAACCAGGCAATACCGATCGCGGTCAACGTGTAGAAACAAACGTTGAAAAAATGTATCAATGTATTTGTTCGTACGACAATTCAACGGGGCAACCCATACCTCAACTTAAGTTTTACGATAAGGGCATTGGCACCGGCTACTCCTGGAAGGGGAATTTACTGGGTGGCATTACCGGCGCCGGCATTGATAAAAACATTAAAGACATTTACATTTTCCTTATTACCAATTACGAGCCTGGCGATGAAATTTACCTGTTCGGGTTTAGTCGCGGCGCCTATACGGCCCGCAGCATTGCCGGACTGATCCGCAATTGCGGCATTCTGAAACCCGAATACCTGGGCCTGGTTGATAAAGCCTACGAACTGTACCGCATGCGCGATGAATATACCTCACCCGAATCGGACATGATGGTGGGGTTTAGAAAACAATACGCCTGGGAAAATGTAACGCCAATAAAATTTATTGGCGTTTGGGACACGGTGGGCAGTCTGGGTATTCCCCTGCCCTGGTACCGATCCTGGAATATGAAGAGATACCAGTTTCACAATGTAACACTCAGCAGTTCTGTCGAGAACGCTTTTCACGCGCTGGCCATCGATGAACGAAGAAAAATGTTCGCGCCTGCTTTATGGCAACTCAGCGATACGGTTAAAAACAATCCCAATCACCCACAACAGGTAGAGCAACGCTGGTTTGCCGGTGTACATAGTAATATCGGAGGTGGCTATTCCGATACAGGTTTAAGCGATCTGGCCCTGAAATGGCTGGCGGAACAGGCGCATCAAACCGGATTGTGTTATGATACCAGGGAATACGAAACTATAAAAGGCAATCCCTGGGGCGAATTGCGCAACTCCTATTCGCCGGCATTCTGGTTCTGGCTACCGGTTTGGCGTTCTATAACCCTGAACGATGATACCCGGCAAACCATTGATGAAAGTGTGCTCGACCGCTTTCGGGAAATGTATCAGTATAGACCGAGGAATTTGAGGAAGTATGTTACTATTGATAATAGTGATAAGCCGGTGTTGGTTTAATGGCAGACGGCAGATGGCAGACGGCAGAAAGAAAGTCTACATAGAAAATCCCCAGGTGAACAGTTGCCTGGGGATTTATATTGTGTCATTATTTCGGATTCAAATGTCTGCCTTTTGCCGTCTGCCGTCTGCCTTGCAACTTTTCGTATATTTATCTTCAATAAACCAACAATGCCGATAGATACCGAATTATACCAACGAATAGTCACCGCCAAAGTGTATATAGACGACAATTTTCGGGAGGCTATCGACCTCGACAAAATAGCCGGTCAGGCATGTTTGTCGCGTTTTCACTTTCACCGCCTGTTCACCAAAGTATATAAGATCACTCCGCATCAATACCTGACACAAAAACGGATCAATAAAGCCAAAGACCTGCTTAATGAACAAGACCTCACTATTACCGAAGTATGCAATGAGGTTGGGTTTGAAAGCATTGGGTCGTTCAGTATCCTTTTTAAAAAAGAAATTGGCTTTGCGCCTACCTATTACCGCAACATGGCCTGGTTAAAACAACAACAGGTAAAAGAACAACCCAAACAATTTATTCCGCATTGTTTTATTGACGGGTATCAGTTGGAGAAGTAGATGCTGATGACAATAAAGTTTGTAAATAGTTCAGCAAATTATGGCCGCTCCAGTCGCCATCGTATTTCTGCCCGTTTATAAAAAATGTTGGCGTTGCGTTTACGCCGCTTCTAAGACCACCATAAAAATCTTTTTCCACTTTATCATTCAACGCATTGTCCTGGATATCATTTTTGAAGCGTTCCAGGTCGAGCCCTACCTGGTGGGCAAATAAAAAGAGATGCTCCACTTCCAACGTTTGCTGGTTCTCGAAAATAATATCGTGCATTTCCCAGTACTTGCCTTGCAAGGCGGCTGCTTCCGTTGCTACGGCAGCCGATACTGCATGGGGATGCACATTCGAGAGCGGGAAATTGCGGAACACAAATTTTAAATGGTCGCCCATTTGCCTGATGATGTTTTTTACGATCGGGTGTGCGCGACCACAATGCGGACATTCATAATCGCCATATTCCACCAGCTCCAGCGGGGCGTTTTCATTGCCAAAAATATGGTCGGTATTGTTAACGTTCGTTCTTAATTGTGTCATTGGTTGATTGATTTAACGTTATCTGATCCTTCAATGGGCAGCAGCTTCAAAGTGAGCTAACAACGGAAAATGAAATTTGTTGTGATCGCAGGGCCCGAAAAGCAATAATCAATAAGGCATTTAATACCATGATCGATAGCTTTGTTCAAAACAAAAAATATATGATCACGAAATTATCCCACACCAGTTTATTTGTTAGCGACCAGGAGAAGGCTTACGACTTTTATGTAAATACACTGGGGTTTAAAGTTCATACCGATGCCACCATGGACAATGGCTTCAGATGGCTGACTGTTTCACCACCCGAACAACCTGAGCTGGAAGTGATTTTGTTCCCAGCTACCAATACTTTGAACGGTTTTGATGAAGAGGTGCGTAATGCCTTGAAGTTATTACTCGATAAAGGCGTTATGGGCGCCGGCGTTTTATATACACCCGATTGCCGCGCTACGTATGAAGAATTAAAAGCCAAAGGGGTTCAATTTAAGGGAGAACCTAAAGAACAGTTTTACGGCATAGAAGCCATTATTACCGATGGTTGCGGGAATTGGTTTAGCATGACCCAACCGAAGTAAGGCAGAGGGCAAAGGGCAGAGGGCAAAAGGCAGATGGCAGAAAATGAAAGGCAGTAATCAGTGGTCTCTGTTCAGCCGTGAGCAAAATGCAAAGGGTTAACAAAATAAAAATCCCCGGATCTTTTTGACCCGGGGATTTCAATATTTCAATTGGTCTATGTCTTTTGTATTCAAATTTCTGCCGTCTGCCGTTTGCCTGCTTTCTACTTCCTACTGCCCTCCATTTCCTCTTTCTGCAAAGCTTCGGCCTCCACAACTGTTTCAGCTTCTAACAAGGCTTCTTCTTCCTGCGATTCTACTTTAAAGGTGAAATTCTTCTGGGTTACAAAACTGAATGCTACTACAATAAACGTGGTAAGTATTTTAGCTACCGTAGGGTACAAATGGCATTGTTCAACAAACAGCTTTATGAAAATATAATTTAGTCCAATACAGATCAACACCATCATAAAATACCGGAACAGCTGAATGCGGCCCCGCAAGGTTGAACCGGGAAATACAATGGTTCGGCTCATATAAAAACCCAACGGAAAGGTTATGGAGAAGGAGACCATGAACGCTGCCGTATACGGCTGCAAGGAAATAACAGGCGTATGAACCACCTGTTCCTTAAAGAGAAAATGATAGCTTAAATAGAACAGGGTTATATCGAGCAACGTATTCCCACCCCCACATGCTGCATACTTAAAGGTTTGTAAAGGCATGAAACGGCGAAACAAAGGATAAAAAGCGTTTATTACTGCATTGATCAGATTCTTCACGAATGGTATTTTGTACGTAACAAAGGTAATTGAATATCAATTATTACCGCCCAGGATCTATGGAAGGTGCATATTTTCTGTATGCCGGCACCGGAACGTCAACTTTGACGGTAATATTTTGCCAAAACAGCGATTTCATGATAGTTTTTTGGGGCAGAAGGCAAACGGCAGACGGCAAACGGCAAACGGCAGACAAAAATACCTCGCAACAAGTTATCGCCTAAAAAGTCAAAGAGCTATCCACTTTTGGCAGACAGCTCCAGGGCGTTTAGGGGTTAAACAGGCGAAAAATAGCTGGTTTTAGAATAATTTAAACAAATGTTAAACTTTAATGAACCAGGTCAATTGTATTCTTCTGTCTGCCGTCTGCCGTTTGCCTTCTGCCTTCTTCTTTAAACCATTGAGTATTCAGCATTAAGCGTTGCGCTTTTGTATTATTTTTGCCGTTCAAATTATACGCATGGCAATAGTTCCCATTATTCAGCAGGCAGTTAGCGAACAGCTCAATAAATTGTATCAGGTAGAGGTGAACCCTTCTTCTATCACCGTAAGTGAAACCAAACCCGAATTTGAGGGCGATTATACCGTGGTGCTTTTTGCTTTGCTAAAGACCCTTAAAAAGAAGCCGGAGGAATTGGGCAATGAGCTGGGACAGGCCCTGGTAGCGGATAATGCTGCCCTTTTCAGCGCTTTTAATGTGATTAAAGGCTTTTTAAATCTTGCTATCAGCGACAGCTTCTGGCTGAATTTCCTGACAAAAAATTACAACGAACCCGCTTATGGCCGTCAGCCACGCAACGGCAAACGCGTAATGGTGGAGTATTCTTCCCCCAATACCAATAAACCCCTGCACCTGGGGCATTTAAGAAATAATTTCCTCGGCTGGAGCGTAGCCGAAATCTATAAGGCCAATGGCTATGAAGTGATAAAAACCTGCATTGCCAACGACCGCGGCATTCATATTTGCAAAAGCATGATCGCCTGGCAACTGTTTGCCAATGGCGCCACCCCTGCCAGTACCGGCATAAAAGGCGACCACCTGGTGGGCGATTATTATGTGCTGTTTGGTACCGAGCTAAAGAAGCAAATGGCGCCCATCAGGGAAAAGAAGCTGGCCGAATTGTTAGCGGCCGGAAAAACGCAGGAAGAAGCAGCCAAAATAATGGATGACGATAACTTTAAACAACAGCTGGAAAAAGAAGCGCCCATTATGCAAGCCGCCCAGCAAATGCTGGTTGACTGGGAAGCCGGTAAACCCGATGTGGTGGAGCTGTGGCGCACCATGAACAGCTGGGTGTACAAAGGTTTTGATGAAACCTATAAACGCATTGGCAGCGACTTTGATAAAGTATATTATGAAAGCGAAACCTACCTGCTGGGGAAAGACCTGGTGGAAGAAGGCTTGCGTAAAAAAGTATTTTTTCTGAAAGATGATGGGAGTGCCTGGGTGGATCTAACCGCCGACGGGCTGGATCAAAAAATTGTACGTCGTCGTGATGGTACGGCGGTTTACATTACCCAGGATATTGGCCTGGCCGCAGTAAAACAGAACGAATTTAATTGCGACCTGAGCGTATATGTAGTGGGTGATGAACAGAACTATCACTTCAAGGTATTAAAGCTCATTTGCCAGAAGTTGGGCATTGCCGGCGCCGATGGCATCTTCCATTTAAGCTATGGGATGGTGGAGTTGCCTACCGGCAGAATGAAAACCCGCGAAGGCACTGTGGTGGATGCGGATGACATGCTCGATGAAATGATCAGGGAAGCAGCGCGCAAAAGAACGGAAAGAGAAGAGGAGCAAAAAGAAAAAGGTCAGCATAAAACGGAGGAACTGAGCGCTGAAGAACTAAAAAAACTGGATGAAACGGTTGGCGCCGGTGGGTTAAAATTCTTCCTGGTTCGGGTTGATCCCCAAAAGCGGATGATCTTTAATCCTGAAGAGTCAATAGACCTGCATGGGTTTACCGCCACCTTCGTTCAATATGCTTATGCCCGTACACAATCGGTATTCAGAAAAGAATTATATACGGGTACCGACATTGGGACAGACCTGTTACCGCTTGAGAAAGAATTGATCCTGGCAATGGAAAGATATCCCGAAATTATTAAACAGGCTGGTGAAGAAATGAACCCGAGTGTGATTGCCAGTTATGTGTTCAACGTGGCTCAGTTGTACAACACTTTTTATTTCAAGCATCAAATATTGAAAGCTGAAACGCCTGTTAAAAAAGAACTGCGTCTGCAGATAAACCAAATGGTAGCCCATGTGCTTAAATCGGGTATGGCGTTGTTGGGTATACAGGTACCTGATAGAATGTAGGCAGAAGGCAGACGGCAAACAATTGACAAAATAAAATCCCCGATCAATATTGATCGGGGATTTTCTATTTTGAAATTCATTTGATCTTTGTCTTTTGTATTCAAATTTCTGCCTTCTGCCGTCTGCCTTCTGCCTTGCCTTTACCCGGGCATCTTCTTTTCCTCTTTCAAATTCTTCAACGAAGGATCCATCTCAATGGCTTTATCGCACAGTTGCTGCCCTTTCTCCTTCTCCCCTTTCTTTTGATACGACAACCCGATCATGTATAAGGACTGTGCATTCTTTTTATCGAGCTCCAGTATTTTATCCCAATAAGTGATGGCGTCGTCATATTTACCGATCCTGAAATAGGCATCGGCAACATTGTACAACAATTCCTGGTCCTGCGGTTTTTTAACCAGCACTTCCTGTAACAGGGCCAGTCCTTTATTGTAATCTTTAATGTTCAGATAGGCATTGGCGAGGTTCTCTATAAAATCGTTGCTGCGGGGATAGCCTTTGGCAGCGGCCCGCTCAAACCAGTAAATGGCTTTTTTGTCATCGGGTACCGCGTAATAAACCAGTCCGGCTTCATACATCCAGTTGGCTTTACTGCTATCGAGTGCGATGGCCTGCTCGTAGCAACCGGCTGCTTTTTTATAGTTGCTCATATCAACCAGGCAACGCCCGGCTATATAGGGTACTTCCGCATTTTTGGGATCGTCTTTATAAGCCTGCTCGCAGTATTTTACCGTTTCACCATAGTTCTCCAGCCCGTAATAACTTTTGGCAAGGACATAATTGGCGCTGTTGCCAATTTTCAATTCCTGCATTTTTTTAGCGTAGGTGATCGCGTCATTCCACTGGCGGGTATTCAGCGATAAGGTAGTCAGCTGCATTACTGCCTCGGCATTTTTGTTATCGGCCTGGTACACGCCGGTAAATTTCTCTTTGGCTTCCACATAGCGCCGTTGTTCTACGAGCGACTGTCCCCAGGCTAATAACACGTTGGGGTCTTTGGGCGAAAATTGGGCAGCTTTGGCGAAGCTTTTTTCTGCTTCGCGGAACCGGCGGGCATCTTTTTCGGTATTGCCCTTTTTAAAATAAAAATCAGTGCTGTCAGTTTG
>JAJKIL010000003.1 GCA_021154515.1 Niastella sp.
CCATTGGGTTCATACTTTTTATTGAAAACATTGTTCACCTGGCCAATGAAGGTGATGTCTTTAAACAGGGATTTATGCAGCGTATAACTGATCCGCGCGTCCTGTACATAATACGGGTCAAGACTGCGTTTTTTGTTGGAAGTATTGTCGAGGTACTGCCGGCCAGCATATTTTGCCGGCAAACTGATCTCTACATTGTTGCAGGGAATAAAATTCAACATGCCCGATGCAATGATCGCAGGTGAAAAGGCAATGTCGGTATTGCCATGCGGAACGGCTTTTTGACCGCCATTATCATAGTCATCGTAATATTCGGTAAAGTTCCTGATCTGGTTTTTACTGAACGTAATATTACCCGCCGCATTCAACCAATGCGTGAAACGCATGGCGCCCTGCAATTCAATACCCATTCGATAGCTGTCAGGAACGTTTGTACGGGTATAAGAACCCACATTATTGATCTTGCCGGTTAATACCAACTGATCCTTATACATCATATAATAAAGCGTAGCGCCCCAGTTGTATTCGCTGGTTTTCTTTTCTACGCCTAGTTCAAAATCATGCAGCTTCTCTGGTTTTGGTTGCTGGTTAATGCCCGCTTCAAAATCATCGCGGTTAGGTTCTTTATTACCTTGCGAATACGAAGCGTACAACTGGTAATTGTTCTTTGAGTAAGCAAGACCAACTTTGGGGTTGAAGAAATTCCAGGTATTATGCAGCAGTAAGCCGGGGTTATTTTTAAAGCCGCCAATGTAATAAAGTACGCGACGATATTGCAGATCAACAAAGCCCTGCAGGTGACTGGTCAATTGTAACTGATATTTGGCATAAGCGTTCACATCCGTTTTATACGCGTCGTTATTATACCATTGATAATTGGTGGGAATGCCGCCAAATTGCGACCAGATCACATTGCCGTAGTGTTTGCCATCATAGCGGTTCCAGCCACCACCCACAATCAGCTGGCTGATATCATTTTTATATTGAACCGAAAATACCTGTCCGTAGAAATAGTTATCCAGCCATTGTTGCTGAACCAGGTCGGTTGCGCTGATCGTGTCTGCACCGACAACCGGGGCGTTCAACCCATAATCGCTATAGGCAATTACCGGTTTGTATTCTTCATAATAACCCTTGCCACGCGTTAACCAGAAGGCGGTATTGAACGTCAGCCTTCCATTGAGATCATGGTTGATGAACAACTGGTAATGGTCCTGTTGGTAATTATCGGTTTGATTGGCGTACGTGAAATAATTATACTTTCTGGGGTCAGCTGAAAACAAATTAGTTGAATCCTGTGGCGTAAAATACAACGAGCCAACGTTATTGTTGTAATGATTTTCGAGATCAGTTTTGCTGCCGCGCAATTTGGCTTCAGGAATACCATTCCAGGCCTGGTAGGTTTTTTCATTGCCGGAAAATACATTCACGCGAACAGAAGTGTTCTTGTTTATATAGGCGCCTGACAAATAAAACGACTTCAACGAACTGCTGGCCCGGTCAATAAACCCATCGCTCGATACTTTTGAAATGCGGGCATCGAGCGTAAAGTGATCGTCGATCAATCCACTACCAGCTTTAACCGTATGTTTCCAGGTGTTGAAGGAACCATAGGTATTATTTATTTCAGCATAAGGCGTCGTATTGGTTTCGTTGGTGCTTAAATTAATAGTAGCGCCAAAAGCGCCACCACCGTTCGATGAAGTACCCACGCCGCGTTGCACCTGTATACTGTTTACAGATGAGGTGAAATCGGGCAGGTCCACAAAGTAAGTGCCCTGCGATTCCGCATCGTTATAAGGAATGCCGTTGAGCGTAACGTTGATCCGGGTTGCATCACTACCCCTGATGCGAATAGCCGTATAACCAACGCCATTACCGGCATCGGAATTTACTATTACTGAGGGTGTTTGATTTAAAATGAAAGGCAGGTCCTGTCCCAGGTTGAGTTTTTCAATATCTTTTTTAGAGAGATTGTTTTTGGTGAAGGGCGCTTTATCGCCGGCGCGGGTTGATTTTATTTCAACCGGTTGTAAAAAAAGATTCATTCGCTCCAGCTTCACATCTAGAGTATTACCCGAGGCAACAGCCTGATTTACTGCCTGAAAACCTATTGAAGTAACATGCAGGGTATAATTACCCGGTTTAATTTTCCTGAACTCAAACGATCCGTTTTCGGTGGTAAGCGTTGACATTCCATTACTCAATTCTACTGTAGCGGAGGCAATAGGAGTTGAGGATGCAGCATCTGTTACTTTACCGCTGATCTGTGCAGTAAGACTATGAGTCAATAACAGGTAGCAAATCCCCAAAAGCATTTTTTTCATTTGTATCATGTTTGTTGAAAAAATGATTTAAGAGAAATGCTGCGAAAGTGAAGTGTAGACAAATACGGAGCTACCTTCCCTGCGCAGGCATTACCCTGATCAGGTTCTACGGGTCTGTTCTCAGCCTTACCGCTGTTGGCGGGAAAGCACCCCGGGAAACTGAAAATCTCTGATTTTTAAAAGAGTCTGCAAAGATACGAACATTATTTTTTTAAGAATATTGTAACATCTGGGTATCGTTATCCGTCACACCAGCATATGAGTACTATGAAAAAGCATCTTTTAACTCCTATATTATTATTAATCAATATCATGGCTATTAGCCAGGAAAAAATTATATATGATGCCAATGCCGAAAAACGTGAAGTAGGCAGCTTTCAGAGTATCAGGGTGTCTGATGGCATCGATCTGTATCTTATTCAAAGCACAGAGGAAGGGTTGGTAGTAAGTGCTACAGAAATAGCTCAACGCGACAAAATGCGGACTGTTGTTGAAAATGGCGAGTTAAGGATATTTTTAAATGGCGGGGGATTTAACTGGAAAGGCAGGAAGTTTAAGGCGTATGTGTCGGTAAAGACGCTTAATAAATTGAGGGCTACAGGCGGAAGTGATATAATTATTCAGGGAGAATTGAAGCTTGATAAATTAAACCTGGAGTTAGCAGGCGGAAGTGATTTTAACGGGCAGGTAGCTGTGACTGATTTAACGGTTGATCAAAGTGGGGGCTCCGATGTTCATATGAAAGGGAGTGTTGTTAATTTAAGAATAGATGCCCACGGCGGCAGTGATTTCAAAGCGGAGGAGCTGGTTGCTGAATATGCTATTATAGATGTAAGTGGTGGAAGCGATGCCACTTTAACGGTTAACAAAGAAATGGCAGCTGAAGCCAGTGGCGGCAGTGATGTGAAGTACAAGGGACATCCCGTGATCAAATATAAATCAGCTACTGGTGGTGGTAGTGTTCGAAACGTGGATAAGACATTATCGATTTAACATATTTATTATTTAGACATCTTTAAAGAACTCTTCCGGTTTTATATCCAGGCCATGCAATAATTTCAGGAAGGTGCTTAAATACATATCCCCACCGGATTCATACCGGGTCATGGCGCTTCTTGAGATATTGATTTCATACGAAAAGCTTTCCAGTGTTGTTCTTGCCTGGCGTTTATTCTTCAATGCTTTCCCGATTTTGTTTAACATCTTCTCTGTTTCGGCAGCTGATAATTCCTGGGCTATGGGCCTCCGTGCTGACGGTCTAGTTTTTCGCATGTACGCAATTAAGATAGGATTCCCTTATTTTAAAACCCTTGAATAGGGGGCGCTAAGATAAATGTCTTATAATAAATGTCCTTAAAAAAGTACAGCAATGTAAAAAAATAGTAACTTCATTGACAGGTAACCGTTGTTAGTAATGGTTGATTTATTTAATATCAACTATGCTATACTGTTTGCGATAGATACCTTATCTCCACGCTGGCACATCAGACTACACATAACGCTTAATTCCGGAAAGGTATTGGGGAAGTATTGTTCCCCCGATGATGTTCGATGTAAAAAGGAAAGGCGATGACGACCCGTCCCTGTGGGGCGGGTTTTTTGTTTTTGGGCAGAATATTTTCTAAAAGGGAAAAGTTTCTTTTTAAAAAGGAGGAACGATATTTTCAATACAAGAAGTTTCTACTTAAAAAGAAGAAGTGTTTACTCAAAAACAAGAACTGTTCATTGAACTGGTAGAACCTCTTTTTCAGTCAGAAGAAGATTCCTTTTAATGACATGGTCAGGTCATATAATGGATCGTTTGGGTAAATGAAAGGAATAGTCGGGTATTTTAAAAACCGGAACTGCTTTTTGAAAAACAGAGTCTGGTTTTAGAATAAAGTGAACTGTTTTTTCAATAACAATTCTTGATTGAATGGATTGATAGAGTAGGGGCATAAAAAAAGGCCTCTTTTCAGAAGCCTTTCCTAAGTTGCGAAGGGTGGGATCGAACCACCGACCTTCGGGTTATGAGCCCGACGAGCTACCGCTGCTCTACTTCGCGATGTATTATTTTCAAATATCGCTACTTAATTCACGATATAAAGTTTTCTTTTTTTATAAGAACTAATCCGAATCAACCTCTTTTTCACGCCTAACCTCTTCATTTCCACCCTTTCTTCACCAACCCTTCTTCGTTAATTGGGTTGCAAAGATAAAGGTATATATGTTTGCCACCAAACTTATTTTAATCTTTTACCTTTGCAGGAATTTTAAAATTGATGAAAGCGGGTTTTGTTAGCATATTCGGACGCCCCAACGCGGGCAAAAGCACTTTGCTCAACGCTCTGATGGGCGAAAAGCTGGCTATTGTGTCGCCTAAAGTGCAAACTACCCGCCATCGCATCAAAGGCATTTTAACAGAACCTGAGTACCAGATCATCTTTTCCGATACTCCCGGCATCATTGAACCAAAGTACAAACTTCAGGAAAAAATGATGCACGCGGTAAGGCAGGCACTGGAAGATACCGATGTGGCCCTGCTGCTGGTTGATGTGAACGAAAACCACGAAGAGGTAAATACCATTTTCGAGGCATTGCGACTAAAAGTGCCCGCCATCATTGTGATCAATAAACTGGATGAAGCGTCTGAGGCAAAAAAGAAAGAAGTGTTCGAACTGTATGGGGCCAAACCCTATTGCAAAGGACTGGCAGGTATTTCGGCCCTTAAAAAAACAGGGTTGAAAGAACTGTTAGATGCCATTCTGAAATTTCTCCCCGAAAATCCGCCCTTCTTTGAAGGCGATGAAATGACCGATCTGCCCACGCGCTTTTTTTGCGCGGAAATGATCCGGGAAAAGATATTTTATTTATACCAGGAAGAAATACCTTATCATACAACCGTTATTGTGAATGAGTTCAAAGAGAAGTCATCACTCATAAAAATTGCTGCTGATATAATCGTGAACCGGGAAACGCAAAAAGGCATTTTGCTGGGCGTTGGTGGTAAAATGATCAGACAATTGGGAACGGAAGCAAGAAAGGATATTGAACAGTTCCTTGGACAAAAAGTGTTTCTGGAACTGTTTGTTAAAGTGCGGCCAAAGTGGCGCGATAATGAGTACATGTTAAAAGAATACGGCTATCACTAATAATTTTTAGAGCAACATTATGGCAGGTTTTACAGTAGCAATAGTTGGAAGGCCCAACGTAGGGAAAAGCACCTTTTTTAATCGCTTGCTTGAAGAGCGTAAAGCAATCGTGGACGATGTAAGCGGCGTTACCCGCGACCGGCAATATGGTGTGGCCGAGTGGAATGGTAAATCATTCAACGTTATAGATACCGGTGGTTTTGTACCGCAAAGCGAAGAGGCTTTTGAAAAAGAGATCAATAAACAGGTAATGATCGCTGTTGAGGAAGCGAACGCCATGTTATTCATGGTTGATGCCGCCACCGGTATTACCGATCTCGATGAATCAATGGCCGATGTATTACGTCGTACCGCCAAACCGGTGTTCCTGGTAGTTAATAAAGTAGATAATCACGAACGTCTGCTGGAAGCTACCGAGTTTTATGGCTTAGGCTTCGATAATATCTTTTTCCTTTCTTCCATGAGTGGCAGTGGCACTGGTGAATTACTCGATGCGGTGGCTGATTTAATTACCGAAGACGATGTGGCTGCCATGGAAGCCGAAGGCGCGCTTCCTAAATTTGCCATCATAGGTCAGCCGAATGTAGGCAAGTCATCCTTGCTGAATGCGCTGATAGGGAAGGAGCGTACTATTGTAAGCGACATTGCCGGTACTACCCGCGATACCATTCATACTCATTATAATTTATTTCAGAAGGAATTTGTGCTCATCGATACTGCGGGTCTCCGCCGTAAAACCAAAGTGCATGAAGACCTGGAATTTTATTCCGTGATCCGGGCTATTAAAGCCATGGATGAGGCGGATGTATGTCTGCTGATGCTCGATGCCGAAAAAGGCATTACGCAACAGGACCTGAGTATCTTTAATTTGGCGTCGAAGAAGGGCAAGGGTATTGTGCTGCTGGTGAATAAATGGGATACCATGGCGAAAGAAACCAATACCGCCCGGGATTATGAAAATGAATTGAAGAAGCGGATCGCGCCTTTCTCCGATGTGCCCATCCTCTTCATTTCTGCCCAGGAAAAAGTGCGTATTCATAAAGCGATAGAAATAGCACTGGAAGTGTATGAAAACAAACAACGTAAAGTGCCAACTTCTGAGTTGAACGATATCATGTTAAAGGCAATTGCTTCTTATCAACCGCCGGTTGTCAGGGGTAATCCTATTCGCATTAAATATGTAACGCAGTTGCCAACGCAGGTGCCGTCGTTTGCTTTCTTCTGTAATTTCCCCGATGATGTAAAGCAACCTTACAAGAACTATCTCGAGAACCAGTTACGCCAGAATTTTAACTTCACCGGCGTACCGGTACGTTTATTCTTTAGAAAGAAATAATACTTCGATACATCAGCAAAAGCCCCGATAGCAGTAGCTCGTCGGGGCTTTTGCTTTACCGAAGTGAGTACAAAATTGTATCCCTGTTAGTTCAGATTTATATCACACTAACAAACATTCGAAAAAATGATAATTTTTATTTGGATGGAATAATTTATTCTTTACCTTCGATTTACAAGGCTCTGTAAAGTGGTATAAACTTTACTGGTATGAATAGTATAAAACTGTTGCTTAATTGGCAACCACTGCTTCTTTTTGCACTGCTTGTGTATATTCCTTCCTTTTCTCAACTCCGATGGGATGGCGAAGCCGGAGACGGCCAATGGATGACGGCCCGAAACTGGTCCGGTGATGTTCTCCCGGGTATTACTGATGATGTTATTTTAGATAATGCATTGATGACCGGCAGCTTTACCGTCACCTTACCTGGCGGCAATAGCAGCGTACAAATCAGATCGATCACTATTACTCCTGGTTCAGGCAATACCATTGAATTGATCCTGCCTGTTACCAATTTAGCTACGCCAGCATTTAAAATGTCCGGTGCGGTGTATGGAATGGCGATCGGGAATGGCGGCATCTTTAAAAATGCCTCCGGCGCCGATAACGGTTCGCCAATTGAAATAGCCGATTCGCTAAAAATTTATAATGGCGGCCGGTATATCCAAAACAGTTCCAGCAGCCATGCGCCTGTTGTAGCGGTACTGTCAAAAGCGACAGGTACGGAAGAAGGGATATTTGAGTTTGACATTCCTTCCGCATCCAACACCATTTCACTGAGTGGTAGAACCTATGGCAAACTGGTATTTTTATCCAACGCAATGAATGGCACCATTACCTACACCGCTTCTGGCACCAATACGATTACTGTAAAAAGCGATCTGCAGGTAGGGGCCGGCGTAACGCTTAGCTTAAACTTAGCCGATACGCTTTTTATAGAACGTGATCTCATTCAACAGGGTGGAACCATCAACCTGGGTAACGCCGCCCGTAAGCTGGTAACCGTGATTAACAGGCATCTTGTACAATCTACCACAGGGGTAATTGGTGAAACAGGAACGGCTCTGCCTGAACTGGTATTAGGCGGCACCATCAATCAGCAGATAGATTGTAAAGGCATTTTAAAAGATAATGTTGCTGTAAAAATAAACAATGCAGCAGGCGCCACGCTTACATCCCCGTGGTCATTACCTTATAAATTAAGCCTGGTGAATGGGAAAATAACCACCTCGGCTGTTGATCTGCTTCGGCTGTTGCCTGGCTGTAGTATGGTGGCTGACAGCACTTCTGAAAACAGCTTTATCGATGGTCCGCTGAGAAAAGAAGGGCTGTCCGGCGTCGCCGGGTTTTTATTTCCTGTTGGAAAGAATAGAATTATGCGCTGGCTGGAATTGAAAAATGTCAGCGGTAATTTCAATGTGGAGTTTTTTGACAGCAATCCTGTACAAATTAGTAATACCTATGGTTCCGGCATTGTTCAACTTTCGCCAACTGGCTATTGGACTATTAAAGGAGATGCCAGTCCAGCGCCTTCCGCCTCCGTTGAATTATCTTTTAATGGGATCAGTAGTGGAATGGGGACAGATCTTTCTTTCGGAAGGGTAGCCAAACTCAGTAACAACGTTTGGATGAATTACGGGAATACCGCTTTTACCGGTACTGCTGGTTTTCGTGGTTCAATAGTAAGTAACACAATAACCTCCTGGAGCCCGGTAACTGATTCTTTTGCGTTAAGTGGCAATGTACAGGCTAATGGCCCGCTTGCCCTGGTTGATGACACCATGCCGCATAACACGGTTACAACCATCAGTAATGGCGGCCCGAGAATACAGTTACTGGCCATTACTTTCCCCAACGCCCTGATGCTTACTTACAGGAGTATTGAAAAAACGCAGGCAAAATTGTGTATCGTGGATAATAGCGGCAGAATAGTAAAGCTGATGAATACAATACTTGAAAAAGGAATGAACCGCTTGTCTGTGGAAATGCCGCAGTTGCCGGCAGGGATCTACAGTATTCAGGCGTTTATACCTAAAGGGCCTTCGAATGTATTAAGGTTCGTTTTTATCAGATAGCAACTTTCATAAAAAAACAAAGGAGTGATTTTTTCACTCCTTTGTTAGAACCGTTATGCCGTTTTTAATTTAGCGCCTGGTTTATCCAGTTTTAGTTTGGTAACCAGTTGATATATATCTTTCTTGTATTCTTCCAGTGCTTTTTGTTCCTGTTTGATAAAGCTGTTGTCTTCCAGTTTACCTATCACTTTATTCATGGCTTCGGGTGTTTCATATACCATTTTGCGGAAAGGATTGCGATAATCCTTGGCGCGTGATTCGTATATTTCTTTCACCATCCACTCTTTGGTAGTGATGCTTTGGTGCAACAGGCTTTTCATAATGCCCGGACTGGCTTTCTTTACATTGATATCGAACACTTCTTTTACGGCAGCCATGGCATGGGCGAGCTTCTCTATGGAGTAATTCTTACCTTGTTGTACGTAGAAATTATGTACAGCATCCCAGTCTTTGATTCTGCCGGCAACGATCTGCTTATTCAGCTTGTCAATTTCTGAGCGAAGGATTAACTGTCCGCCAACGTTCATCCAGGGAGCCAGGGTTGCTTTTGAGGGCAGGCTTTCGATCAGCTGTTCATGTGTTTTTATGTTGTTGGTGCGAATGTGCTCCAGCAACTGCTGAACCAGGTAATACATCACCATTTCTTTAAACAGGTGATAAGCCCTCATTACTTTTATGATGCGCACGGGGCGTTTGCTGTTCTCAAACCCATCTGCCAGTACAACCAACTCGTTCACTACCGGGTCTTTGGTATCGAGTAATACCTGACCAATAGCAATGATCTCCTCATCGGTCATTTTTTTAGTATTGCCTTCGCGTTTCAACCAGGCTTTACCGGTGAACTTCGCCAATAATGGCAATGACTGCAACAGATCATTTACTGAGTCCGGCGCCAGGAAGTTGAATTCCAACTCCTGGATTTTATCTATGCGTTTGTCGCGGTCGATATACTTCCAGGAGTTACGGGCCAGTGCATACATGTTATACATGAACCAGTAACCGGGCATTACCACCAGCTGGTCTTTGCTCAGATCGTTACTGATAAGCGAGAATGGGAAAGGAATATTTAACTCCATTGCATAATCGCCTTTAGCCAGGATAGTATAAGAAGCAAATTTTGAATTATGCTTCAGGCTAACACATAAGCCAGGCCAGAAACCACGACCAGCAATGATTTCACCATCCGGACTGCGGCTGTTGTGGTTTGAACCCACCGTGGCGCCAGCGGCCATATTACTTTGTCCCTGTATCAGGGCAGCGCATAAAAATGAATTATTATGGTGCTGTTCGTGCGAAGGGAAAATGAGCGAATTCAATACCTCACAACAGGAAATGGTAGAGTTTTCACCCAGGTAAGAGTTGATCAACCGGGCTCCATATTTCAATTGTGAGTGGGAGGCCAGCACAAAACGTACAGCTTTTACGCCATAGAACAGCCGGCATCCATAACCGATGATCCCATTCACCAACTCGCAGCCTTCCCCCACCTGGGTATTGGCTTCGCTGGAAGAATTAATGGTTACATTCTTTATTTTATTGGCGCCTTTCAAATAAGCGTCGCTGCCGATCTTTACATCTTTAAGGATCCTGCAATTCTTAACTACAGTTCGGTCGCCGATGGTGCCATAATAACCACGTAACGCATCGAATTTCTTTTCGGTAAATTCCTTGAAGCGGTTCAACAGTTTATCATCGTCGCGAAAGTAGGTCCATAAGAACGCATCACCCGGTAAAATACCATCGAAGGCCAGGATCCTGCGGCCGGCATTTTCATTGCATAATTCCATCCAGATGCGAACGCTCTCGGGCTCACCTTCTTTCAGGATGCCATTACCAAATTTGGAGTGATCGGTGGTAGCAATTTCATTACAGTTCACCAGTATCACCCCATTACCGATAATGTAATGGGAAATGTAATTAACGTTATCAACGACTACGTTGTCGCCAAAGTCGCAACTGATAACGGTGCTGTTGTAGAACCCTACCGGCCGGCGCAAGTTGTGGTACTCGAGGTAATAAGGCTCCAGCTTACCAATACGCACCAGGCCAAAGAATTTGCAATTCTGCACCAGTTCCGGGTTGAACGCATCTGACACCAGCAGGTTGTTCCAGTTGTCAGATGTGTTGCGGTTGCGTACCAGTACTTCAATTTCATAGGCCGAAAGATGGCGGTAGTGAATACCGTTCTTGACCTGTTTATTACGCAGGTAGTATTCATCCTTCCCCTTAGGTAAAGAAGTGGAAGGAATGAAGTCGTACCCTAACGAATTAAGCGGTTTGCGGTTGATTTCATTCATAACCGGGAGATAATTATTAATGAAATGATAGTTATTCTACTGTTACTGACTTAGCCAGGTTTCTTGGCTTGTCAACATCCAGTCCTTTGGCAACGCCAATGTAATAGGCCAGCAGCTGCAGCGGAATAACGCTGAGCATAGGCGCAACCAGTTCATCGGCAGGTGGCACAACAATTACATCATCGGCCATTTTTGCAATAACATCGTCGCCTTCCGTGATCACCGCAATTACTTTTCCCTTACGGGCTTTTATTTCCTGAATGTTGCTGATGATCTTTTCGTGGTAAGAGTCTCTGGTGGCCACAAACACTACGGGCAGGTTTTCATCAACCAGCGCAATGGGTCCGTGTTTCATTTCAGCTGCAGGATAGCCTTCAGCATGAATGTAAGAGATCTCTTTCAACTTTAAGGCGCCTTCCAGGGCAATGGGGAAGTTGTAACCACGACCCAGGTATAAGAAGTCACGGGCGTCTTTGTATTTATAGGCCAGTTGTTTTACATGCTCTGCCTGATTTAATGCTGCTGGTATTTTATCAGGAATATCCTGTAATTCGTTCATTAAATGCAGGAAGCGTTTGTTATCGAGCGTGCCTTTTTCATAACCCAGTTGCAGGGCAATGATGGTCAGTACAGCCAATTGTGCAGTGAAGGCTTTTGTACTGGCAACGCCAATTTCAGGTCCGGCATGGGTGTAAGCACCGGCTTGGGAGATGCGGGCGATAGAGGAACCTACTACATTCACAATACCAAAGATCAATGCGCCCTGCTCTTTTGCTTTTTCAATAGCTACCAGGGTGTCGGCTGTTTCACCACTTTGCGATACCGCAATAATTACATCGCCTTTATTTACTACCGGGTTGCGATAGCGGAACTCTGAAGCATATTCTACTTCAACGGGCACCCGGCACAATTCTTCAAAAATATATTCAGCCAGCAAACCGGCATGCCAGCTTGTTCCGCAGGCAATGATGAGAATGCGGGAGGCATTTTTAAGCACTTCGATGTTGGCTTGTACACCTGCCATGGTAATAGTGCCTTTGGCGGCATCAACACGACCGCGTAAGCAATCGAATACGGTGCTGGGTTGTTCAAAGATCTCTTTCAGCATAAAGTGATCGTAACCACCTTTTTCAATAGCTGCCAGTTCCAGGTCGAGCTGTTGAACAAACGGCGTGATCTTTTCATTACCCAGATTTTTCAGGATCAGCTCATCTGGTTTTATGATGGCCAGCTCATAGTCGTTCACGTATACTACGGTCTTGGTGTATTCAATAATAGGCGAGGCGTCAGAAGCGAGGAAGTGTTCATCGCGGTTCTTACCAATACCAATTACCAGCGGGCTGCCTTTGCGGGCGGCAATCAGCGTATCTGGATTGTCCTGGTCGATGAGGATAATTACATAAGCGCCTGTTACACGTTTTAAAGCAACACGTACTGCTTCTTCCAGGCTGCATTGGTTGTTCTGCTGAATGTCCTCAATAAATTTCAACAGTACTTCGGTATCGGTATCACTGGTAAAAGTGTAGCCTTTTTTCAGCAATTCCCCTTTTAACTGGTTGTAGTTCTCAATGATCCCGTTGTGGATCATGGCCAGTTTACCATTTTCTGATAAGTGGGGATGCGCATTGCGATCGCAAGGTTCGCC
>JAJKIL010000004.1 GCA_021154515.1 Niastella sp.
AACGTTTGGGAATGTGAAAAAAACCTGGCGAATTGAAATTGTTCTGGTTGCTATCCTTGTTATCTTTTATGTTTATAATCTACACTTCTAGCCCTTCAACCCTATCAAACCCTATCAACTTGTATTCCTGGTCAACTGGTCAACTGGTTAACTGATCAACTCGTCAACTCCACCAACCCTAACCACCCCCACCAAACAACAAGTTTTCAACATTCCAAGAAAAGGAACGGTATTTGAATTTTAGAGAATATCAGCAAGATGGGGTGATATTATTCTAAAATTTAATTTAATCGCTATGAAACCTTACCAATTGCTTCCTTTGTTTGTAAGCGTTTTGTTTGCCTGTAACAGGAGTGATAACAAAAAGGCGCCCATGTCCATTCAGGCCCCACCCACCATCGCAAGCCTTAGCAATACTATCCCCGGCGCAGAATCATTCGACAGCTTTAATACAAAGTTCCATACCGACTCCGGCTTTCAGTTGTCAAGAATTCCTTTCCCCATAGACGGACAATGTGTGAACGACGTGGAGAATAGCCGCTGGTCAAAAAAGAACTGGGAGTTTTTAAAAACACCGGTGGCGCTTGATACCGATACCACAGAATGCCGGCACAGCCTTGTTATGAGCGATTCTATGGTCACCGAAAAATTCTGGATCGATCAAAGCGGCTTCAAAGTAGAACGCCGGTTCAAGTTAAAAAGTGGCAAATGGTTCCTGGTGTATTACGACGACATAAACATGTAACAACTATTATAAACCTTCACACCATTCCTCCATGCAAAAAAACTGGCCTTATTTCATCGTAGCGTCGTTCCTGAATGCCGTATTGATAACCGGCGCCTTCATTGAATTTAAATTACGCGGTATCGCTGGGGCTGACATTCCAGCCCCGCAACCCACCTGGTACGAGATCAACCCCCTTGTGTTTACCAGTGGCATTTTCTTAATAAGCTTCCTGGTTATTATGGGAATTATAGTCATTAAAGACCTGGTGGCCGGCATTAGCAAAAAGCTGCATGCCTTTAATGGAAGCCTGGCAAACCCACAGCCCACCGCAGTGGCCAACCCGTTTGATGTGGCATAACCCAATTAGCGTAGGTTTGACAATTGATATTCATCATTTGTCTTATATTGCTGCCCAAACGATGTTCCATAATGAAGATCTATTGCTGGCTTTTACTCCTCTTTGCCCAAATCACGCTCGTTACTGCACAAAGCAACAAATCCATATACCTCTTTAGTTACTTCAAAGGCAATGGTGAAGATGGCTTGCACCTGGCCTGGAGTGCCGACGGGTTGAAATGGACCTCATTGAAAAATGACAGTTCCTTTTTAACGCCCACCGTCGCAAAGGATAAACTCATGCGCGACCCATGCGTCATTCGCGGGGCCGATGGGCTTTTCCATATGGTTTGGACGGTAAGCTGGAGTGAAAGGACTATTGGATATGCTTCTTCCAGAGACCTCATTCATTGGAGCCAGCAACAAGCGATTCCCGTGATGGAACACGAACCTTCCGCCCTCAATTGCTGGGCGCCCGAGATCTTTTACGACGATGCCAGCAAACAATACATGATCTATTGGGCTACTACCATTCCCGGCCGTTTTCCCAAAGGCGATACCGCCAGCGACCATAACCACCGCATCTATTATGTAACTACCAAAGACTTTACAACCTATACCAAAGCGGCTGTTTTATACGACCAGGGGTTCAATGTAATCGACGCCACCATTCAAAAGAATGGCAGCCAGTACGTGATGTTCCTGAAAGACGAAACCCGCTATCCGCCGCAGAAGAACCTGCGCACTGCCACCAGTACCACGCTCACCGGCGGTTACAGCGCACCTTCTGCCCCCATTACCGGGAATTACTGGGCTGAAGGACCCACCGTGCTAAAAAAGGGCAACCAGTGGATCGTATATTTTGATAAATACCGCGATCATAAGTATGGCGCCGTTACCAGTACCGATCTGGTTCACTGGACGGAAATATCTGATCTCCTGGAAATGCCTAAAGGGATCAGACATGGAACGGTGGTGGTTATTACGCAGAATGAATTAGATAAATTGTTGAAAGAAGGCAACAAGAAGTAGGCAGGCAAAGGGCAAAGGGCAGAGGGCAAAAAGCAGAGAGCCATCTCGGCTAAGCCGGGAGCAAAGCAAATTCTAAATCAACAGCCATTTTCTAATCACTCGCCCCCTTTATCAACTTGTATTCCTGGTCAACTGGTTAACTGGTTAATTGGTTAACTGGTCAACCCTTTTAAGGCGCAGGACACAACAGGATAGTACCCCACCCGTTTCCCCTAATTTTACAAGCATTAATGCTTGCAAGCTCATGACGAAACGGTTGACTTTATTGAATTTTGCCCTACTTACGGGTATTGCCTGTGGTTTAGTTATTACTACCGCCGGTCAGGCGGTTACGCAGGGTAAGCATGCTGATGACAAAGAACCCGCCTGGGTAAAACAAACAGGCGCCCGCAAATTCCCCTCCGCAAGAAATAAATTCTCAGTAAATCAATACGGCGCCAAACCAGATGCCCAAACGCTGAACACCAAAGCCATTCAGGCTGCTATTGACGCCTGCGCCAAAGCCGGTGGCGGTACGGTAGTTTTTGCGCCCGGCAGCTATGTTACCGGTGCGCTGTTTGTAAAAAGCAAGGTGCAGCTGCAGATAGATAAAGGCGTGGAATTGCTCGGCAGCCAGCATTTTGAAGATTATCCCGAAATAGATACCCGCATTGCCGGTACTGAAATGAAATGGCCTGCCGCCCTGATCAATGTGATCGGCGCCACCAATGCGGCTGTTACCGGTGAAGGATCCATCAATGCGCGGGGAAAATTCTGCTGGGATAAATACTGGGCCATGCGAAAAGAATATGAAGCCAAAGGCCTGCGCTGGGCCGTTGACAACGATGTTAAACGTGCACGCACTATACTTGTACAAAATTCAACAGATGTTTCTATAAAAGACATCACTATCAAAAACGCCGGTTTCTGGACGGTGCAGTTGTTGTATTCCGCCTACGTTATTGTAAATGGCGTGGTGATCCGCAATAATGAAGATGGCAAGGGACCCAGTACCGATGGGATTGACATAGATTCCTCCACCTGGGTGCTTATTGAAAATTGCGACATCGACTGTAACGATGATGATTTCTGTTTAAAAGCCGGTCGCGATTGGGATGGCTTACGTGTGAACAAACCCACCGAATATGTGGTCATCCGCAATTGCATGGCGCGCAAGGGCGCAGGTTTATTAACGCTGGGCAGCGAAACCTCGGGTGGCATTCGCCATGTATACGCTACCAACTTATATGGCAAGGGAACAACCAATGGGTTGCTTATAAAATCAGCTACCACCCGCGGCGGTACCATAGAAGACATTCATTTCCGCAATATCCAAATGGACAGCGTAGGAACAGCCTTCTCATTTACCTTGAACTGGAACCCTGCTTACAGTTATGCCAAACTACCCAATGGGTACAATTACGACTCTTTGCCAAAGCACTGGAAGGTAATGCTCACCAAAGTGGAACCTGCTGAAAAAGGCATCCCGCATTTCAAAGACGTATATGTGTCAGATATAAAAGCAGTGGGTGTAAAGAAAGTGGTAAATGCAGGCGGCATGAAAGAATCGATGTTACAGAATTTCCATTTCAACAATGTAAACGTGCAGGGCAACAGCGCCGGTGCTGTTGATTTTGGGGAAGGATGGGTATTCGATAACGTAAGCATTATTGGTGCAGATGGGAAGAAATTACAAGTGAGTAATTCTGAAAAAATGAAGTTGTAATAAGTTCATAAGTTATTAGGTTATTGAGTTCGTGAGTTAAGAACTAAATAACTAACAAACTCAAAAACTAAGGAACTATGCCATTTAAGAAACGAATTGCTTTTGTCATTTCCACTATGCTGGTTATAAACGTATTTTCTCAGCAGAAAGCAACTATCCAGATCAATTTCGAAAAAGAAACCGGCGACATGAAACCCATCTGGGCCTGGTTTGGTTATGATGAACCGAACTATACTTATATGAAAGATGGCAGGAAGTTGTTGTCGGAGATTGCGGCGTTAAGTCCTGTTCCCGTATATGTGCGGGCCCATAATTTACTGACCACCGGCGATGGAACGCCGGCATTGAAATGGGGGTCTACCAACGCCTATACGGAAGATGCCAATGGTAACCCTGTTTACAACTGGACGATCACCGACAGCATTTTTGATACCTACATAAAACGGGGGATGAAGCCGCTGGCGCAAATAGGGTTTATGCCTGAAGCATTATCGAGCCATCCACAACCCTATAAACACGACTGGAAACCGGGACAACCCTACAGCAAGATCTTTACGGGTTGGGCATACCCGCCCACCAATTATAAAAAATTGGCGGCGCTGGTGTATGAATGGGTAAGCCATTGTGTAAGCCGCTATGGAAAAAAAGAAGTGGAAAGCTGGTACTGGGAATTATGGAACGAACCCAATGGCGGAAATGGTTACTGGAAGGGAACCGTACAGGATTATTGCAAATTATATGATTACACCTCAGATGCACTGAAGCGCGCCTTGCCATCGGCACGTATTGGCGGTCCGCATGTAACGGGACCATCAGGCAGTGGCGCCGCACAATTCCTGAAAACATTTTTACAACACTGCAGCAGCGATACCAATGCCGCCACAGGCAAAATGGGGGCGCCGCTCGATTTTATTGCCTTTCATGCCAAAGGTGCGCCCCGCATGGTGAACACCCATGTGCGCATGGGCATCAGCAACCAGTTGCGCGATATCAGCAGTGGGTTCGAAATAGTATCCTCTTTTAAAGAATGGGCGCATTTACCAATTGTAATTGGAGAAAGTGATCCCGAAGGATGTGCCGCCTGTGGCATGGCCACAAACCCCGAGAATGCCTATCGCAATGGCACCATGTATTCATCTTACACCGCTGCTGCCTTTGCCCGAAAATATTTACTGGCCGATTATTTTAAAGTGAACCTGCTGGGCGCCGTGTCCTGGTCATTTGAGTTTGAGAACCAACCCTGGTTTTATGGCTTTCGCGACCTGGCCACTAACGGCGTTGATAAACCGGTGCTGAATGTATTCAGGATGTTTGGCATGATGAGCGGAAAACGGGTGGCCGTAACCAGTGACCAGATGTATCCTTTATTCAGCATCCGGGATTCGGGGGTACGGAAAGAAACCACTGATATTGGCGCCATCGCCGCAAAGGGCGGTCATTCGGCCACGGCCATGATCTGGAATTATCACGACGATGACACCACCGGCCAACCCGCAACAGTGGTATTGCAATGTGCCGGCCTTACCGGTAAACAGGTTACCCTGCAGCAATACCGCATCGATGCAGATCACAGCAACTCCTATGAAGTGTGGAGGAAGATGGGCTCGCCGCAACAGCCCAATGCTGAACAGGTAGCGCAATTGGAAAAAGCCGGCCAACTGGAGCAAACCGGCGCCTCAAAGGAAACCATAAAAAACGGGTTATTACAGCTGAACATGCAACTCCCCCGACAGGGAATCGTCTTTATAAAGATGAGTTGGTGATATGTTTATTTCCCTGTAAGGGTAAGCTGTTTTCAAATCGTTCTATAACTAAATGCCGACAACTCCCCTCCCAATGGAGGGGGCGGGGGAGGCCTTAAACCGCCATATGAATAGAATCTTTTTTTTCCTGGTAACCTTGTTCTTACCCGCAACCATGTTTTCCCAGCGCCAGATGGAATTCCTCAACAGAGGGCTTATTGCTGTGCCCGATGGGAAAGGACATGTGTTTGTAAGCTGGCGTATGCTGGCGACCGATGCAGATAACATTGCCTTTAATCTCTACCGCACCAATGATAATTCCAAAGTCACCCGGCTGAACACAAAACCAATAACAGCCGTAACTTCCTGGGTCGATGAAAAAGCAGACTCCACGCAATCCTATACTTACCAGGTAGCAGCCATTGTGAATGGTAAAGAAATAAAAGACGCGCGTACGTATATTTTGAAAGCCGGTGCGCCTGCCTATCTCTCTATTCCCTTAAAAACGCCCGCCGGTTATGCGCCCAATGATGCCAGTGTAGGCGATCTGGATGGCGATGGTACGTATGAGATCATTTTACACCAGGCAGGTAAAGGCCATGATAATTCGCAGAATGGCATCACTGATCCACCCATCTTTCAGGCTTATACGCTGGAAGGGAAATTACTGTGGGAGATCAACCTGGGCCGGAACATTCGTGAAGGCGCACATTACACGCAGTTCATGGTGTATGACCTCGATGGCGATGGCCGCGCCGAGATTGCGATGAAAACAGCCGATGGCGCCATCGACGGACTGGGAAAAGTAATTGTCGACTCCACAAAGAATTATGTAAACAACAATGGCCGCATTCTCGATGGCCCTGAATACCTCACTATCTTTGATGGCCGTACCGGCGCTGCATTATATACAACCGATTATGTACCGGCACGTGGCCGCATAGACGGTTGGGGTGGAACAGGAGGAAATGGTCGTAATGACAGCTATGGCAACCGCGTGGACCGTTTTCTGGCCTGTGTGGCTTATCTCGATGGTGTGCATCCCAGCCTGGTGATGTGTCGTGGCTATTATGGCCGTAGTGTACTGGTCGCCTGGGACTGGAAAGACAATAAACTCACCCAACGCTGGGTGTTTGATACAGAAAAAGGCTATCCCGACTTTGCCGGTCAGGGTAACCACAACTTAACGGTAGCTGATGTGGATGGTGATGGAAAAGATGAAATTATCTACGGACAAATGACCGTGGATGACAATGGCAAGGGCATGTACACAACCGGTATCGGTCATGCTGATGCGTTACACGTCAGCGACCTTGACCCCGACAGACCGGGTAAGGAAGTGTTCAGTACCCAGGAACGTTTTGGGGATGCCGGCGCTAACTTCCGCGATGCCAGAACCGGTGAAGTGATCTGGAAGAAGGCTTCGGTGAAAGCTGGTGAAGATGGCGAAGGGCCTGGCCGGGCATGCGCCCTGGATATTGATCCCCGTTATAAAGGGTATGAATGCTGGGTAGCCGGCGCGGGCATCACTGGTTTGTTTGATTGCAAAGGAAACAAGATCGCCGAAAAAACGCCCCCCTGCAATATGGGTATTTACTGGGATGGCGATGTGTTGAGCGAAATATTGAATGGTACCCTGGTGGGCAAATGGGATTATAACAATAGTGTTGTTACCAAAATGCTCGATGCAAAGGAGTATGATTGTCAGCATAACAATGGCACCAAATCCAATCCCTGTTTGTCGGCCGATATCCTCGGCGATTGGCGCGAAGAAGTGATCTACCGCACCCGCGACAACCAGGAACTGCGCATCTTCTCCACGACTATTCCTACCACGTATAAATTCTACACCCTGATGCAGGACCCGCAATACCGGCTCAGCATCGTTTGGCAGAACGTAGCGTACAATCAACCTCCGCATCCGGGATTTTATTTCGGCGAGGGTATGAATACACCACCGCATCCATCGATCAGCATCATTGAACAACATAAAAACGACAATGCAAAAAATAAATAGCATGACAATCATTAATAACCGCCGTAGCCTCGTCCGTTCACTCACTGTGATCGGATTGCTGGTGTTTGTTTCTTCCTTCGTAGTTTGGCAATCACACAGGCACACGATCTACATCATTGGCGATTCTACCGTAAAGAATGGCGATGGCACCGGCAAGCAGGACCTGTGGGGCTGGGGCAGCTTTATGGCCGACCGGTTCGATACAATCCGGATAAGTGTGGAGAATCACGCTATTGGCGGCAGAAGCAGCCGTACTTTTATAAATGAAGGCCGTTGGGACCGTGTGCTGGAAAAATTACAACGGGGCGATTATGTTATTATGCAGTTCGGACATAATGATAGCGGTCCGCTCGATGATACGGCCCGTGCCCGTGGCACTATAAAAGGCATTGGCGAAGACAGTACTGCCATTTATAATCCCATTCTTAAAAAGAACGAAGTAGTGCATACCTACGGCTGGTATATGCGTAAATATATTCAGGATGCAAAAGCCAAAGGCGCCATCTCCATCGTATGTTCACCCATTCCCCGGAATATTTTTAAAGATGGCAAGGTAGAACGGGCCAATACCAGTTATGGCAAATGGGCCGAGGATGTAGCCAAAGCCAATGGCGCCTTCTTTATTCCGTTGAACGACCTCATTGCCGATGAATATGATAAACTGGGTCCCGATTCCGTTAAACATTTCTTTCCCGGCGATCATACCCATCCTAATAAAAATGGTTCCATGCTGAATGCAGATATGGTAGTGAAAGGGATCCAGGGCCTTAGAAATAACGACCTAAAAGAATACCTGAAGAAATGATGAAACTTAAACATAAAGGTGGGTCACCCTCTAAAGGGTGGCTCACCTTGAAGTGGCTCACCTTTTTACTGATTATATTAAGCAATCTGGCATCGGCCCAATCCATCTCATTGGCCGGTGACTGGCAATTTCAGATGGATCGAAACGATGTGGGCATTCAGGAGCAATGGTTCAATAAAAAGCTGGCAGATAATATCAAGTTGCCCGGTTCCATGCTCACCAATGGCAAAGGCGATGACGTAACGCTGCAAACAAAATGGACCGGCAGTATTTATGACAGCAGTTGGTTTTTCAACCCACGGATGGAGAAATACCGGCAGCCCGGTAATTTGAAATTTCCTTTCTGGTTAACGCCGGCAAAATATTTTGTGGGTGCTGCCTGGTATCAAAAGGAAGTAACCATTCCCGCCAACTGGGCGAAGGAAAACGTTGAATTGTTCCTGGAAAGATGTCATACCGAAACCATGGTTTGGGTAGATGGCAGAGAAGCAGGCATGCAAAATAGTCTGGTAGCGCCGCATGTGTATGATCTTACAACCATACTATCTCCCGGTAAACATGTGATCACTATTCGCGTTGATAACCGTATTAAAGCAATTAATGTAGGTCCTGATTCACATAGCTTAACCGATCATACCGAAGGAAACTGGAATGGCATTATTGGTAAAATATTGTTGGAGGCTGCTCCAATAGTGCATATAGAAAATATTCAGGTGTATCCTGATGTAGCCAACAAACAGGCCATTGTGGTAGTGACATTAAAGGGTCAACAGGAGGGTAATGCGAAGGTAACGTTGGGGGCTACGGCTTTTAATACGAAAGTAGCGCATCAGGTGCCAGCGATCGCTTCATCAGTGACATTGAATAAGGATACGCTGACCACACAACAGTTTACTTTGCCAATGACTGATAAAGTGCAGTTGTGGGATGAATTTAATCCGGGTTTATATAAACTTCAATTAACGCTGCAAACACCCGGTGGAGAAAAGCAGACAAAAGAAGTTGTGTTTGGCATGCGGTCATTTAAAATCGTTGGTACCGGTTTCACCATTAACGACCGCCCGGTGTTCTTACGCGGTACGGTGAATAACTGCGAATTTCCATTGACCGGCTTTCCACCGATGGATGAAGCCAGCTGGATAAAACTGTTCAATACAGCCAAAGCACATGGGTTGAACCATATGCGTTTTCACAGCTGGTGTCCGCCCGAAGCAGCCTTCAAAGCAGCTGACCTCACCGGCTTTTATTTACAACCCGAAGGTCCGGGCTGGGTGAATCATGGCACTTCCTTAGGCGATGGCAAACCCATTGACAAATACATGTATGAAGAAACCGATCGCATGGCTGGTTGGTATGGCAACTATGCTTCGTTTTGTATGGAAGCGGTGGGTGGCAACGAACCCGCTGGCAGGAACCAGGTAAAGTTTCTTACAGAAATGATTCACTACTGGGAAGCGAAAGATAAACGCCGGGTGTATACCGGTGCTTCCGTTGGCAACAGCTGGCCGTTAGTTCCTGAAAATGAATATATGGTAAAAGCCGGCGCCCGTGGATTGAACTGGGTGAACGCACGTCCGGAAAGCGATTCTGATTATCATGCCTCCATACAAAAATTCAATGTGCCTTACGTGGTGCATGAAATGGGACAGTGGTGTGCATTCCCCGACTTCAATGAAATAAACCGGTTCACCGGTGTATATAAAGAAAGGAATTTTGAATTATTCCGCGAGTTGCTGGCCGAACATGGCATGGCTGATCAGGCCAATGATTTCCTGATGGCCAGTGGGAAATTGCAGGTGCTGTGTTATAAAAATGAATTAGAAAAGGCCATGCGCACAAAAGGGCTGGCTGGTTTTCAAATGCTGGGTCTGCAGGATTTCCCTGGTCAGGGTACCGCGCTGGTAGGGATGTTGAATGCTTTATGGCAGGATAAACCATACATCACGCCGCAACAGGTAAAGCGCTTTTGCAATGCCGTGGTGCCGTTGACCCGGATGCCTAAATTTGTGTACACCAATAATGAGAAATTGACGGCACAGGTAGAACTGTTCAACTATGGCGCCAGTGAATTAAAGAATGCCGTGATAAACTGGGTGATAAAAGACAGTACAGGTAAAGTACTGGCAAAAGGTACGTTCGATAAAAAAGAGTATGCTCTTGGCAATTGTTTGCCCGTTGGTACTATTGACTATCCGTTGTCGGCTATCAAAACGCCCATGCGGTTGAACCTCGATATCTCTATAGCAGGAACTGAGTATGGAAACGACTGGAATGTATGGGTTTTTGAGTCGGATATGGATAATTATGGTTTTGCAGATGATGTGTATTATTGCGATACGCTGGATGAAAGAATTGTTTCCCTCTTACAGAATGGCCGTACCGTGTTTTTAGAGGCTGCCGGTAAGATCAAAAAAGGAAAAGAAGTTGTAAATTACTTTACGCCTGTATTCTGGAATACCAGCTGGTTTAAAATGCGCCCGCCCCATACATTGGGCATTGTATGTGATCCCAACCATCCGGCATTTAAAAATTTTCCTGCCACCTATCACAGCGATCTGCAGTGGTGGGATGTGGTAAATAAAGCCCAGGTAATGCATCTGGAGGATTTCCCGAAAGGATTCAAACCTATCCTGCAACCAATAGACACATGGTTTATTAACCGGAAGCTGGCCTTATTGTTGGAGGCTAAAGTGGGCAAAGGTAAATTACTGATGAGCAGTATTGATTTTAACGATCTGGAAAATAGACCAGCTGCGGCGCAACTGTTGAAAAGTTTGCTAAGGTATATGCATTCAACGGAATTTAACCCTACATCAACCGTGGAGTTATCTGCTGTACAGGCGCTGTTCACCGAGCCTTCGCGTGAAACCTGGAGTGGCTATACAAAAGACAGTCCGGATGAATTGAAACCTAAAGTAAACTAAGCATACTATGTTTGATAGAATGAGACTATTATTAGCTGGGGCGTTATTGCTGACCACTTCATTACAGGCGCAAA
>JAJKIL010000005.1 GCA_021154515.1 Niastella sp.
AGTTGTTTTTCTTCGTTTACTTTGTACTGACGGTTATCGACGTCAAAGAAACCTCCTCAGTCCACCAAGGCGGGACCTCATATCGTTTATTTTTTCTTGTGTCATAGCGTCAAAGATAGTTGAAAAGTTGAAAAGTTGACGAGTTAACCGGTTAACCCCGTTGTAACAATTCCGCCAAATCGTGACTAACTTAGCAGCACCCTACACACCTTACATAATGCCTTATAAAAACGTGCGTCACTTATTAACCCTGGTCCTCTGGCTATGCCTGCCCGTAATGGCAACTGCCCAAACAAAAGTTTTTATTCAGGATGGTCGACAGTCGGCCTACTGCACCGCATGCGAAAAATTATTACATGACATGCCGAAAGAGGTATTATTCGGCATCGATATACATACCGATGGGGATGTATATTTTTCCATGTCGAATATGGAATGGTTTAATAAACTCTTTACCGGCGCCCAGGACGGGGTTTCGGTTGACCTGGTATTGAAAGAACAGTATGTCTGTAATGCTACTTTACCAATCGCGCATTCCGTTTCCAAAGGCGTGGTGCTGCCTCCCGTTTATCTCGCAGCGCTCAAAAAAAATATGGAGCAGTTGACCGAAGGCCATTTTTCTGTAAAAGTGGGCCAGGTTCCAAAAAACCTTTTAAATAAAGAGATGGAAGGCAACCTGATTATCATCAAAAACGGCGTGGTTTGCCATTATACGAATTTTGTTGACATCCCCCGCAGCTCGTGGGCCCTGTTGCCCATGGGGATGTATACAGATACGCTGCTGAATGTTGAACCTGATAATGAAGCAGACACAACTTCAAATCCACGCTTCTATTCCAAAAAGCTACAGTTCATTATCCCCTTCTCAAAGAATAAAGCAGTATATGACACAAAGGATATAAAACCGCTGTATGACTCCCTGGAACTGAAAGATTACAGCATTAAGTCCATTCATATTCGCGCCTACTCCTCCATAGAAGGCGCCGAACAGGCTAACAGCCTGTTACAGCAGCAACGGGCGAAATCGATCGTTAAAGCGTTACAACAGTTTCAAACACGCGAAATAAAAACTACCATTACGGCTGGTGAAAACTGGATAGAGTTTTACAACGACATCGCTCAATCTCCGTACAAAGACCTGGCTGATTTTGATAAGGCCACTATTAAATCAAAACTGCTCGATAAAGCCCTGCTCGATCAGCTTGAACCTTACCTGAAAGATCACCGGAAAGCGATCATTACTATTTACCTGAATAAAAAGACCGGTCTGGAAAGAACAAAAGCCGACTCACTGGTAATGCAATTTAAAAAAGCGATCGAAAAGAAACAGGTGGCAAAAGCTTCCATTATACAGGACGCCATTTTTGACCGGGTTGCCGACGGAAAACTACCGGAGGCATATATCAACCAGCTTGAAATTCCCCATGAAGCCATTTTCAGCGACCTGAAAAATAACCAGATCACGTACAAACTTTTGCTGAATATCACTTACGAGGAAGAGGCTCTTGAAGAACTGAAAGAGATTGAGACCCTTTCTCCCGCCAATGGTAAAATAAAATATAACATCTGCGCCCTTACTTTTCGGATGTGGCAATACGATCCCGGTTTTGCACAACCAGACTCGTTCCTGCTATACATCAACGAGCTTCCAAAAACCGGTATCGATTCTTCCCTGGTAAAGCGCATGCTTATCAATTACCACATTATTATGTGCGGGATCTATATGAGCCAATATAAGTACGATGCCAAAGACGAAGCGGTTAAATACATTTATTTAACGTACGTGGATATGCAACTTTCCGATGAAGACATCCTGGCCATGGCCAAATTCCTTTGTTATTACTCCCATATGAAATTGTCGGAACTGTTGCTTGAGAAACGGATACATCAGCTCGATGTAAACGAAGACCTGTTATTTTATTACCTGAACCTGAAATTGTTTGATCCGGCGCAATTCTCGCTGGAAAGTGTACAAAAAGCTGTACAGAATGCTATCAGCATCAATAGTAAAAGATACTGCCGGTTCTTTAATGCAATGGATAAGGGGGGCGCCAGCTTTCAGTTGCTTGAATATAATATATTGCGCAACATTTACTGCGATAATTGTAAACCATCAAACTGATGAGCCATGACCAATGAATCGCAAATAGCGGCCCATTATGCGCATGACCACCTGTACGAGACCATTCTGAAGGCCTTAGCCAGTGAGGGCAAAATGCCTGGCGCTATAACGCGGCAGGATCTTGCGCCCATCGATGAGTTTCATGTGCGCGGACAGGAAGTATCGCGTGAACTGGCCACAGCCGCCGCCCTGCAACAGAGCATGCGCGTTTTAGATGCCGGTTGTGGTTTGGGCGGCGCCTGCCGTTTGCTGGCAGCGGAGTTTGGCTGTGCTGTTACTGGTATTGATATAACAGGTGACTATATTCGAACGGCTGAAAAATTATCGGCATTGACCGGCCTGCAACATCACATCCGGTTTGTACAGGGCAGCGTGCTGGCGCTTCCTTTTGGCGGGAACGCTTTTGATGCCGTGTTAACACAACATGTACAAATGAATATAGCCGATAAAAAAATGGCTTATGCGGAAATAAACCGCGTATTAAGAACCGGCGGACGGTTTATTTATTACGATATCCTGGGCAAAGCGGAACCGGTACACTATCCCGTACCCTGGGCCGGCGATGCATCCCTGAGCTTTTTGATTACCTCGCAACAACTGCATACATTGCTGACCGAAACGGGTTTTCAACGCATACAGGTAACGGATGAAACAGAGAAAGGGATCGGTTTCTTTAATAAGCTCTTTACCCGTATTGCCCAAAAAGGGATACCGGCATTAGGATTGCATTTGCTGATGGGCGATGCGGCGCAGCAGCAATTAAATAACCTGCGCAGCAACCTGATAGAAGAAAGGGTCGTTCTGGAAAGCGGTATATATGAAAAGGTTGACGGGTTGACCTGTTGATGAGTTGACAAGGATTCCCCTGGTTTCTGTATCCTGCAAAATTGTTACCTCGTTAACTTTTTAACCTGTTAACTTATTAACCGATAATAAACCATACTATCATGAAACAAAAATTGGGTTTTGCTTTTCTTTCTTTGTGCATTGCAGCTGTTGTTTCCTGTAATGACAATTCATCAAAACCAGCTACTGAACAACCAACAGCCGAAACCAGGCAACCGGGCTTAAAAGAACTGGATCTCGACTATGCAGGTGATAACATTACCATGAAAGGCTATGTTGCCTTCGATACCAGCCTCGATACCAAGCGCCCGGCCATCCTGATCATTCCTGAATGGTGGGGATTGAATGATTATGTGAAAATGCGGGCCCGTGAGCTGGCAAAACTGGGTTACATAGCCATGGCCATGGATATGTATGGTAACGGCATGAATACCGATTCACCTGCTGTAGCGGGTAAATGGGCCGGACAATTTTACACCAAACCTTTAAGCGCCAAAGCCCGCATCGAAGCAGCCCTGGTAGCCTTAAAAAGCTTTCAGCAAACAGATACCGGCAAATTAGCTGCCATAGGTTATTGCTTTGGCGGCGCCATGGTATTGAATGCAGCGCGCCTGGGTGAGCCCTTAAAAGGCGTGGTAAGCTTTCATGGCAACCTGATAGGCGTGCCTGCCAACAAAGACCTGCTAAAGGCCAAAATACTGGTATGTCATGGCGAAGCCGATCCTTTTGTAAAGAAGGAAGAAGTAGCCGCCTTTAAAAAACAAATGGACTCCATAAAGGCCGATTATACTTTCAAATCGTATCCTGGCGCTCTGCATGCGTTTACCAATCCGAAGGCAACTGAATTAGGAAAGAAGTGGAACCTGCCTATCGGGTATAATGGCGCAGCTGATTCTGCTTCCTGGAAGGATATGAAGACCTTCTTCGATACGATCTTTAAATAGCTGACTTAAAATATAAAAAGGTGAGCCACTCATTAAGAGTGACCCACCTTTTTTTTATTGCTTATTAACGTCTTGGTCCTATTTCGCCGCCAAACCGGGGCAGAATAACAGTGAACGTGCTGCCTTTGCCCAACTGGCTTTGTACGGCAATACGGCCACCATTCTTTTCCAGGAAATCTTTACAGAGTTTAAGTCCCAAACCAGTGCCTGTTTCGGAGTTAGTGCCTTTGGTGGTATAGAACATTTCCCCAAACAATTGTTGCATGCGTTCGGCGCTGATGCCAACACCATCATCCTGCACATATATTTCAACGCAGGAAGCCTGTTCCTTGGCCCCTACCCGTACGTGTCCGTTTTCGGGAGTGAATTTGATAGCATTTGACAGCAGGTTGCGTAATACCAGGTTCACCATTTCTTTATCGGCATAACAAAACAACGGTTCTTCTACCTGCGACTCCAGGTGAATGCGTTTATTACTGGCCTGCCAGTGTAATAACTGTAATACCCGGCGGATCATGGTTTCAATATCCAGCACCTCAGGTTGCAGGCTCGTATTTTCCATTTGCGACTTGGCCCATTGCAACAGGTTTTCCATGAGGTTGGTGGTATAGTTCATTTCGCTCACAATGCCGGGCAGCAGCGCCTTTATTTCTTTCACCGGCATTTCATTGATGTGCATATTATTGAACAGGTTCCGCAACGCATACATAGGCGTTTTCAGGTCATGGGCAATAACAGAGAACAGTTTATTCTTGAGCTGATTCAACTCAGTTAGCTTGGCGGTTTGTTCTTCCAGCAAACTGGCTTTTTGCGCAATTTCCTGTTTCTGCAGGTCACTTTCCCTCGACTTGTTCAGCAAGCTATAATGATAGCCGTTATTCTCCTGCTTAATAAAATATATCGCGTAAAAAATAAAGGAGATGGCTGTGATATGATTGAAAACGTAGAAATAATAATTTGACTTTGCCAGTCTGAAATAATAATCATGCGGTACTATGCAGGCAATGAAGTAACAGGTAATTGCCAGGGAGAAGGCAAAGATGATATGCATAATTTCCTGTAGAAAGAAAACCGACAACACCCCATACAATACAAAGAACAGTTCAACCCCTACATCTACCTTTCCCAGGTACACCAAACAGGTTGCAATGGGATATAAGCTGAAATATACAAGACGTGCGTGTTCATAATACTGTTCGTGATTCAGCCAAAGTACAATAACACTGATGGCCAGCGGAGAGGCTGCAATAAACCAGGCAAGCGGGGGAAGGTGATCGTTGAAAAGGAGGCCAATGAGGGGGACAATGATGCCGGTAATGATCCCAAGGAAATTAAGCTGGTTAAAAATGCTCATTTTCCTTTTGTCATACTCCTCCATCTCGGGGGTTACCCCAATGGATTTTATAGATACCCAATAACGCATCAAATCCAGGCGTAAAGCGTGCATACTGCTACTAACGTGTTGTTTCTAAGGAAATTGAATACTATTGAAAACGTAAAAGCACACAATTTATTTCTGCACCTATGCTAACTGTTTTTGATCAATCATCTGCCCAACAACACTCATAACAAAAACATTGCATATACGTATACCCCTATTCATTTGGCGTGCATGGCTCAAATATAACGGTTTACACAACCCAAAACGTTTTTATTACATGGCTGGAAAAGGTTACTATTCAATCTTCAATAGGCAAATTGAAATACTGCTCCATGGTTCGCCAGTATTTATCCCTTCTTATAAAGAACACGATCTCATAGGGGGTTTCCTTACTTTCAATGTACTGGTTCAATAAAACCGCCGTGTTTTTATATTCACTTACATAAAAGTAAATATTCTTGCAGTTGTCGTAGGTTTTATTTCCGGCCAATATGGCTGTATCTTCCGGCAGCAGGGTGAATAGCTCCTCCTCCAGGGTTTGCAACACCATTAATTGCTCCTCGAACGGAAACCCGTTTTCATCGCCGGTAAAATTTATATTTATCTGTAATAACCAGGAATAAGCCGGCTTTTTGTCCCAATACCTGCATTCCATATTAACGGTTAGCAACATCTTTTTGCCATCCCGGTCTTCGGCTTCCAGCAAATGAAATGTATCGGGCCGTTCGGCCGGAACAGATTCATATTTCTCCACAAATTCTTTCTCGCGCCAGCTTAAATATTCGTTCAGTTTTATGATCGGTATCACTTCAATGCCCTGATCAGGGGCAGGTATGGCGCCGGTTTCATAATTGTCGATCTTGGTAGCGGTATTCACCTCGCCCAACCCGTTTTCCAGATAGATCATACCACCGGCCTGAAAATGATCATCCATTTCACTGTCATAACCTGAATGTGTGATCACAATACTTACTTCGTCGGGATAATTTTCCTGTACAATAGGATAAAAGCTGGTAGTATCGGTTGTGAATTGAAGGCCATACAGGTCTATGCTGATGCCTTCAAATCCAAGTGCAGGTTTATGCGCTGTAAACACCCAGTTGCTGACCGTGGGCGCTGCGTTTACCAGGTCTTCCACTTTACAAAACAAAGCAATATCGCCATCGGCAGTAATGATGAGTTCGTAATTGCCATTACTATCCGGGCCGGCCAATGCTTTAAGATAAGGATTATATGGTTGCATGTGCTGAATAAGATCCTCCAAAAACGACAAAGCCTGATCAGAATCATTCTTTTCAAGCCCCCGGAACCGGTGCTCATTGTCAATGAACCATTGCCAGAATGCCGTGATCGTCTGCTCCACCTCCCCTTTCTTTCTGTAATATTTGCTTAAGCCAGCCATGGTATATATTTTCTACAAAAATTGTATTTGCAATAATAATCTTTTCTTATGGTGTATGCAGTTCCGCTCTAACTGTCATACATAACCTGCAATCGCTATCACCAGGCCTTTTCCAACACAATGGTAACCGTTTTTTATGTTTGTTCCCAAAACAAATGTAAGGGATGGGAATATTATGGGGGTAATTTGACATTACTTACCGGAACTGAATAGAATATCTGGTCTTTAAATTGCATGTGATGCAACTATCTGAAAAATTCCTCATTATATTTGCCTTACCAAAATGGATAATATGAAAAAGATCACTACCCAATTCCTGTCGTTACTGTTTGTGGTATCTGTTTCGGCATCGTCTGTATCCGCGGCCAGTTTACCAGCTATGGCCAGCGAACCGGCTCCTGCCAGCCAGCCAGCTGCAACAACAGCTACAGCTGAACCAGATCCTGAAGTAAAGTCTGCGCTCGATGATTTCAAGAACCTGTCGAAGAGCGAGAAGAAAAGCCGCCTGAAAGAAGCCAAGAAGGCTTTTAAAGCGTTTAAGGCACAAAGAAGAGGAAAAAGAGAAATGGACGATGATGTCAGACTGGTTCTGGCTGTCATTTTCGCCATTCTTATACCACCATTAGGGGTATGGATCAAAGAAAAAGAATTGACCATTAACACCCTGGTATCACTGCTGCTTTGTATACTGGCCTTCATCACATTCGCACTGTGGCTTATTCCGGTTATATTCTCCTTATTAGTCGTATTTGATGTAATTAGTTTAGCTTAATTCATTTGTATTACATAATAAAGGCTCTCCGATGCATCGGAGGGCTTTTTTATTGCACATGACAGAATACGGCCATGTACAAAAATGTGCTAATCACCTGGCAAATCTGTTTAGCAACAGTCGGTATGACAATTTCCCCCACCCATCTGCAATTGATTACTGCCCCTAAAACTTGCAAATACTAAAAATTATTCACATTTTTAGCCGTTCATATTTCTAATCTAAAACCGACTAAACTATGGTAGGCGCCTTTATCTTTCTATTCATCTTTGTATTTGCCATTGTAATTTTCTTCGTGATTACCTATTGGAAAATTTTTGAAAAAGCCGGCCGCCCCGGTTGGGAAGTTCTTATCCCTGTATACAATAATTTCATTATGATGAAAATTATAGGAAAGCCCTGGTGGTGGTTGCTGCTGATGTGCATTCCTGTAGTAAATATCGTTTTCATAGTTATGGCGGTAAATATGCTGTCGAAAAGCTTTGGTAAAGACGAAGGCTACACAGTTGGCCTGCTTTTATTAGGGGTTGTTTTTTATCCCCTGCTTGCTTTTGGCGATGCACGATACATAGGCCCTTATGGTGATCCCGCTGCTTTTGCTGCCGCCCAACAACCCGATTTTGATTTTGATGCCCAGCAAAAACAAGTTCAATAGCTGATCGTACACCCCGTAAAAACATTAACCCTCCCCCTGGCTCAGCCGGGGGGAGGGTCTTTAATTTTCGCGATACGGATCATGGTCCCTTTCTATGGCAGGGTAATTTCTACCTGGCCGTTGGCCCATATCAATAATGCGCTATTATCACAATCACCGGTTGTACCAAAATCAACATACAATACACGATTGTTGATGGTTATTTTCAGCTTGCCTTTTGCTATCCACTGACAGGCTACCGGTTTAATTAACGGAGACTCTGTGCTCTTGGTTACAGTGATGCCATTAGCATATTTGATGGTGGTGTTAACCTCAGTTGAATACACATCATCAGAACAGGTAGCAGTGGCAGCACCATCAATTTGCGTAACTGTTTTTGTGCCTACATATGTAAATCCTCTTCCGTTTGGCCAGGTTACTTTACCGCCAGCAATATTAACCGAATACTTTACAGTGCCGTTTGCGGTGAGGTTGGTAATGGTTTTTACGCCTTCAATATGCGCCTTATTTACGTAGTAATCCTGTAATGTAACAGTGAGTACAGCACCTGGTTTGCGGATAGGTGCAGAGAAGTTCAATATTACTTTACCTTTTCTTACTTTACCATCACGGCAAACTGTACCATCGCCATAATTTACCGTAACAGTTTTAGGGAAAGTGGTGTCGTTAGGTTCAGCAGTAATTATAACACCAGGACCCAGTTTCAGTGCCAGGTTAACAAACAGGTCAATGCGAATACGTGCGGTGTTGCCATCGGTTGCTATCCGGCCATTATCCACTGCGCCACTCTGTAAATCGGCGCCGGCTGCCAGTCCCATTTCGGTAACATCGTCATATTCACCTTCGGCGGTAGCGTCTTCCTGACTAATGGTTTGTGCTTCCGTATCGCTTACAGGGGTTTGCGTACTGTCGTCTTTTTTACAGGAGCCCATCGATAAAGCCATCAGTAAGAGCATAGCAATAGCTGCTGAAATTCTACATTTCATGAGTGTTCTTTTAAAGTGTAAAAATTGTATTGGTAAAGTGCGCTACTATGAAGGCCGTTGATAGCCTAAGTTTAATTTCATGTTAAATAAAAATATTGTAGGTTAAGTGGTAGTAGCAGGCTTCAGGGAATACAGATTTAAGCCAAAGCCTTGCAACCTGCAACCTGTAACGGTTTTCAAATTGCTCATTGAATTTTCACTTCAACATTTTACATTTATGATTTAATATAAAATTCCCATGATAGTTGACTTAAGATCGGATACAGTTACCCAACCAACGTCGGAAATGATGGACGCTATGTTAAGAGCGCATGTCGGGGATGATGTTTTTGGGGAAGATGCTACCGTAAATTTGCTGGAAACCATGGCTGCCGAATTGTTTGGCATGGAAGCAGCCCTGTACTGCCCTACCGGCACCATGAGCAACCAGATTGCCATTAAAGTGCATACGCAACCGGGCGATGAAGTGATCTGCGATCAAACCGCGCATGTGTATCAATATGAAGGCGGCGGTATGGCTTTCAATTCAGGCGTGCAATCGAGGCTGCTCCCCGGCAACCGGGGACGCATCACCGCCGAACAGGTAGCCGCTGCTATTAATCCTGATGACGTTCATAAAGCGCACACCTCACTGGTTTGCCTTGAAAATACCTCCAACCGCGGTGGCGGCAGTTGTTACGACCTGCAGGAGATACAACACATCCGCAACGTTTGTGATAATAATGATCTTTCCCTGCATCTCGATGGCGCCCGTTTGTTCAATGCTATTGTAGCCCGCAACGAATCGCCTAAACAATATGGCGAATTGTTCCATAGCATTTCGGTTTGTTTAAACAAAGGATTGGGATGTCCCATCGGAAG
>JAJKIL010000006.1 GCA_021154515.1 Niastella sp.
AAATAAAACCGCTTGAAAATATTAAGTGTCAGTTGCTGGTAATTATAATCTCCGTTCACAAATCCTTTGATGCCGGAAATATAGCGAAGCCGGAAAATAGGATACTTATTATAGATAGGAATGCGGTACACCTTTCCCTGGTAAAATTGCTCATGGGGCGCCCAGCGGATCTCAGCCGACAGCTCGGTAGTGGTAATTTCTGGTATGTTGTACGTACCGGCGCCATCGAGTTTTTGATAAATGATGCTGCCGGCAGGTTGTTGCTTCCAGTTCTTGAACCCAAATGTGTAGCTGATATTTTTGCCAAACTCCCGAACATACTCGGCCGTGTAAATATCGTTGTACAGCCACTTGTTATTATTACCCCGTTTGAACGACAGCAGGAAATTATCTTCCTGTACAAATTGCAATTCCTGTCCGGGTATTTTGGTATCGTGCTGATAGCTCAGCCGCAAATAATTGAGCGGGAAAGCATAGATCGATTTCCCGTTGAAAGAATAAGCGCCGGATACAAAATACTTCCACTTTTCATCTTTAAAACCATACGCGGCATACGTTTCAATATAAAACCGCTTGCTTAACTTGGGTGTGCTGCGACCGCCAAAGCGCAGTCTGAAACCTTCTACAGGATTGAAACTGTAAAATGCATTTACGGGACCAATGTCAAACGGACCGGCGGACTTATATCCTGCCAGTAAAAAGGTGGCCCAGTCCATCAGCCGGCGGTACGACTTCATATTTTTCAGGCTGTCCATATTGGTATAAGCCTTCTCTTCAGTAGCGGAGAGTGCGGTATGCCGGTTGGCCAGCCAAAAACTATCGGCGTCGGATGCTGTCCCCTCCACGATCACTTCCGGTTTGCCTTCATACACCGAATCGGGAGCCGCTTGGTTGATCACATAATTCTTGTAAGAAACGGTTCGCTCGCCCACCAGTCCACCAGATGCTTTTTTCGACAAAGCAAATTCTGAAAGTATATTACTCATCACCACGTGGTAGCGGCCATCGGCCCCACGCTCAAAATCCTGTTTAATGCGCAGGTCTCTTGTCCAGTTGATATTGGCATGTTTTGTCAGGCCCATCTGGATCTTTTGAACCGCATAGTTGCCATCGAGTGTTACGAACATGGAACCCCTGAACAAAAGGTCGTTGGGATTGCGGGGCGCAAATGTCAGTTTCACCAGTTTGATACCATCCAGTTCAACGGTATCGCCCAGGTAAAACCGGTAAAAGGTAGGAGCGAGGTCTGAAATAGGGCTGAGCAACTGGTTCGAGAGCAACATCAAATTGGGTTCATAAATATCGATGGGCGTATACATACTATTCAAATAGCGCGTAATGCCATCGTTGTCTACAAACTCACCCAGGTTCACCTTCTTCTTTGCCAGCACATATGTTTTTTCTTTGGAAGGACTTTTTCTGAAAAACTTATTGGAAAGGGTTTCCTCAATATATACCGGCACCAGGGCCTTTCCTTCTATCTTGGAAGTATCCTGGTTCTCCACCAAAAAACGGTAGTTCTTCAGCAGCTTGTTGTTCATCAGCTTTTCCGGCTTATTGGTAAGCGACAATTCCATTTTCTCGTACTGCTGGTATTGCACATAATCAAAAGCCTTCATCCGGTTGCGGTCACGATTGTCGACCACTTTTCTGATAAGGTCTACGGCCGGGTTATCCCGGTTGCTGTATTTGGTTCGTCTTCTTGAGTTCACCGTTACGGAGGCCATCTCGGCCACTTCCATGTCGGCATCGATGTCCTGCGTAATACCCTGCGTTATTTTTTTCCGCAGCACCTTATACCCATTGAAAGAAAATTCCAGCGTGGTGTTTTTGGGGTTGCTGGTGGAAATAGAATAACTGCCATCCTCACCGCTTACCACGCCTTTGCTGCCTTTGAAATAAACGCTTACAAAAGCCAGGGGCGCATGTGTTTGGGCATCTCTTACAAATCCCTTGATCACCGTTTGCGCCTGCGTGCCTACAAAGAAGCAGGTAACAAAGAGGAATAAGGCGAAACCTTTCTTACTATCTATCAAACTAATCATCATCTACCAATTATTGCTGAACACGAAATTCTTTTGCAGGGGATAATTGTACAGGAAAGCAACCAGCAATGATGCCACTACTTTAGATACGGTGTAATGCAACCCAGCCTGGCAGGCTAATACGTATACGCCACCCGTATTCAATAACAAATTGCCGGTCCATACCAGCGCATACTTCCAAAGTTGCCTTACTGCCTTTTCATCTCCTGCCTGAAAAACCCAATGCCTGCCTATAAAAAAATTAATGATACCTCCTGTTACAGTTCCTGCGGCCGCAGCCGTTACCACATTTGTTCCGCACCATTGTACCAGCAGCACCGTTATCAAAAAATCACTTACAGAAGCTATGAGCGATGCTATATTGGCTTTCAGGAAAGTGATCATTGTTACAAAAATTTACCCATCACTATTGCCCGCAGGATCAGCTGGCTGTAAATACCAGCCAGTACATCATCGGCCATTACACCCATGCCGCGTGGCAATAATTCTGCCCGGCGGATACCCAGCGGTTTTACCATATCAAAAAAGCGGAACAGCACGCAGCCTGTAACGATATACACGCCATTATGTGGCAGGAAGATCAATGTTATCATCATGCCTGCCACCTCATCTATTACGATCCTGTTGCTGTCGTGTTCCCATACGGTTTCCATTCTGGTGGCGCTCCATATACCCACTGCCAGTAACGCCACCAGCAACAAGGCCTGGTAAACATACCCTATGGGAAAAAAATACCAGGCTATACAAAAAACAACTGCGGCGGCTGTTCCTCCACCCTTAAGGAAGCCAATTCCGCCTGCAGTTGCTATGATGTGGGCAATCGTTCTCATGCCATCTCTTCCGTTGCTTTAGCACGGTTTAACGCCGGCGACGCCACTGTTTGTTCCTGCATCATATCACGTAATACCTGCTTCAGCGTATTCAATTGTTTGAAAATATCATTCTCTGCATGTTCTCCCTGTTTGGTCTGGGGCGATTTAAGATAGAACGACAACCAGTCCTGAACGCCGTACATGCCTGCGCGTTGGGCCAGGTCGGCAAAAAGCGCCAGGTCCAGTACAATGGGAGCTGCCAGGATAGAATCGCGGCAAAGGAAATTGATCTTGATCTGCATGGGATAATTGAGCCAGCCGAAAATGTCAATATTGTCCCAGCTCTCCTTGTTATCACCATGCGGTGGATAATAATTGATCCGGATCTTATGATACAGTTCCCCGTAAAGATCAGGATGCAGATCGGGCCGTAGGATATCTTCCAGTACACCCAGTTTTGACACCTCTTTTGTTTTAAAATTCTGTTCGTCATCCAGCACCAGCCCATCGCGGTTACCCAGGATGTTGGTAGAGAACCAGCCGGTAACTCCCAATGAGCGGGCTGCCAGACCGGGCGCCACGATCGTTTTCATCAGCGTTTGTCCTGTTTTGAAATCCTTACCGCCGATAGGTGTTTTTGTTTTTTGGGCCAGCTGTACAATGGCCGGAATATCAGTGGTGAGGTTAGGCGCTCCATTGATGAAAGGAATACCCACGCTTACTGCTGCATACGCGTACACCATACTGGGCGCAATAGCCGGATCATTGTTTTTCAATCCTGCTTCAAAAGAAGCGATCGTTTCATGTACAGCCGATTGCTCCAGGTACTTTTCAGTAGAACCGGTCCATACGATCACTACGCGGTTTACATTGTTTTCTTTTTTGAATGTTTCGATATCCTTGATCAGTTCCTGAGCGGCATCCCATTTGGTAGCGCTTTGCTTGATGAATGTACCATCCAGGTTCCTTACATAATTCCTGTCAAAAACAGCCTTCATGGGTTTTATCACTTCCAGCTCGGGCCTGATGGCATTCAGCAAATGCTGATCAAGCACGCGCGCCTGGCTTGCTGCCTGGAATACATTATCTTCATAGATATCCCATCCGCCAAATACAACATCTTCCAGCGAAGCCAGCGGCACAAAATCTTTAAGAAGGGGGTAACGATCACCCTTTCCTTCGCCCAGTTCAATATGACCGGTTTGAGTATATGATCCGATCGGTTTAGCCAATCCCTTCCTGCTGGCAATAACTCCTGCGATCATGGTAGAGGCTACAGCACCCAGGCCAGGAAGCAGGATACCTAATTTTCCTTCTGCCGGCAACATTTGTTCTTTCATCCGTATATTTTTTTATTTTTCTAATTGGTCGGATGGAACTTCGCATTTGCATTTTTCTTTTTTGAAAAATTGACTATGCTTCGTTTCATATAAACCTTAATTTTTCTTATATAATTATAACCACTTGTTTAAACGGTACCATTGCAATGTTTCCCAAAGACCCTGCTTCAACGAATACTGCGGTAAAAAAGACAACTGTGTTTTTGCTTTTTCAATACTGCATTGCCAGCTGACCGCTGTGAGCTCATGCAATTTTTCCCTGTTCAGTACCGGCGTTTTTCCACGCCATCCACTCCATTTTTCCAGGGCAAAGGCCATCCCTTTTACCATCGTGTATGGCAAGTGAAATCGTACAGTTTTTTTGTTCAGTATTTGTTTGGCAAGATTGGCAAGCTCGTATTGATCATAGCTCTCTCCGTCGGAAATATTGAAGGTCATATGCGACACATTGGAGAATAATGACTTTATTGCCACCGCAGCCAGGTCCTTCACATATATGAAGCTTAAATATTGATCAGCAACCCGGCCTATATAAGGTTCCATCCCGCGGTGGATGGATCGGATCATTATAAAAATATCCCGCTCGCGCGGACCATACACCGCAGTGGGGCGCAGAACCACCAACGGAAGTGATGGCAGTGTTTTTAATTTTTGTTCTGCAAGCAGTTTACTTCTTCCGTAAGCTGTTACCGGCGCCGGCGTTGTTTCTTCCGTGATCATCCGGAGACGACTGTCTGTGGGACCAACTGCAGCCAGGCTGCTCACAAAAACAAACTTTTTTAGTACGCTTCCGAGTCCTTCTATAGCAGCGCTGGCCAGGTTAAAAGCATAGGAGGCATTGATCGTATCATACATTTGCTGTGAGGCGGCCCGTGTAGCGCCGGCCGCATGAATGATATAATTAAAACCGCCGTCAGCTAATTGTTTCGCCAGCAGTGCCTCATTGGTGTAGTCCAGTTCACAAAACCTGATGTCATATTCTTTCAGGTGCTTGATGTCACTGCCTGATCTGACTGCTGCATACACATCCAGTCTCCTGAGCAGCGCTTCTTCAATGAGGTGAAATCCTATGAAGCCGCTGGCGCCCGTTATCAATACCTTTTCTTTCATAACGGTTTTTCATATATGCGGTAACGTTTGTATACCTTTCCGTTGATGTTTTCAATTCCTTTATTCATCATTTCATTGTGCTCCAGGATCCAGGATGCTTCCGCACCTTTCAATTTGCGTTCGCCTGCCCGTTTTATAATGGCCGCATAAAAACAGGCTTCAATACCCATTTTCCTGTATTCTTTATTCACTCCCAGCGCCAGCACGCGAATGCGGTTGATCTTTTTCATATTGAACAACAGCTTGAAAATGCCGGTTGGCAGCAACCTTCCCCGTCGCACTTTGATCAGGATCTGGTTGATATCGGGAATGGCCAGGGCAAAACCTATCTGCCTGCCATTGTGTTCGGCTATCAGACAAAGCTGTTCGTCCAGCACCATCTTCAGGTCATTTGCCAGGTAGCTGAACTCCTTATCTGTCATTGGTACAAACCCCAGGTTCTTATCCCAGGCGGCATTGTACACTTCGCGTACGTTCCTGGCTTCATGCGCCAGGTCTTTCTTGTTTACCGCGCGGATAGTGATGTTTTTCTGCCGCAGCCTGCTCAGCAATCGCTCCTGCAACAAGAGCGGCCGGTCGCCCACTTCCGCTGTATTAATATTATATGCAAGCAGGTCTACCTTTTTTTTAAGGGACACCCTTTCCATCAAAGCCGTATAATAAGGTTTGTTATACGTCATCATGGCAAGCGGCGGATCGTTAAAACCATCGATCAGCATACCGCAGGGCTCATTGGTGGAGGGGTTCACCGGGCCAATGATCGTAGTGGCGCCTTGTTCCCGCAGCCATTGTTCTGCCGTCCCGAATAAAGTATCCGCTACCTGCAGGTCATCGATGCACTCGAAAAAGCCAAAGAACCCGTCGGTAGTATTATTAAAACGGTTATGATTATTGTTCAGAATGGCAGCGATCCTTCCACTGATCACATTCTCCTTATAATAAAGGTATAGCTGCACCTTTGAATGTTCATGAAAGGGGTGTTTACCCGGCGTTAAAAGGTCACGCTGCGCAATAAAAAGTTCTGGTACATAGTTTTTATCTCCTGCATACAGGTCATGAGGGAAATCAATGAAGGCCTTTAACTGCTTAGGAGTATGTACGGTTACAATACCGGTCATGCGCTTTCTTTTTTCAGTTTCAGATCAATACCCAGCATCAGGGCCGTTTCTTTCATTTTCTCTACCGCTTCTTCGATCTGGCTGAAAGAATGCGTGGCCATGAGCGACAATCTTATTAAAGATGATTCGGAGGGAACGGCGGGCGATACCACAGGGTTTACAAAAACGCCTTTGTCCTGCAGGGCTTTGGTAAACAAAAAGGTTTTGTGGTTGTCACCAATGCGTACCGGGATGATGGGACTTTGTGTGTAGCCGGTATCGAAACCCTGCTCCTGTAGCAACAGCAGCATATGATTGGTATTTTCCCACAATTTGTTTATGCGTTGCGGTTCCTCTTCAATGATATCCAGCGCTGCTATTACACTGGCGGTAGAAGCGGGCGTCATGCTGGCGCTGAAGATAAGCGCCCTGGCTTTGTGTTTCAGGTAATCGATCACTTCTCTGTCGCCGGCCACAAAGCCGCCCAGTGAAGCCAGTGATTTGCTGAATGTGCCCATAATCAGGTCGGTTTCATTGGTAAGATTGAAATGTGAAGCCGTACCAGCTCCATTTTCACCAATGACGCCTAACGCATGCGCATCGTCTACCATTACGGCGGCGCCATATTTTTCTGCCAGGGCGGTAATAGCCGGCAGGTTGGCGATATCACCTTCCATACTGAAAATGCCGTCAGTAACGATCAGCTTAAAGGCATTGGGAGGAAGCAGCTGCAACCGGTGTTCAAGATCATGCATATTGTTATGCCGGTACTTGATCACCCGGGAGAACGAAAGCCTGCTGCCATCGATAATAGACGCATGATCGTACTCATCCAGTAACAGCACATCTGCACGGTCTGCCAGTGCAGAAAGTACGCCCAGGTTGGCCTGGAAACCCGTACTGAAAAGGATCGCATCTTCCTTGCCGGTGTATGCGGCCAGTCTGCTTTCCAGTTCCACATGTAAGTCAAGGGTGCCATTTAAGAACCGGGAGCCTGCACAACCGCTGCCATACTTTTCAATGGCCTTGCCGGCTGCTTCGGCTATCCTTGGATGATTGGTGAGGCCAAGATATGAGTTGGAGCCAAACATCAACACCCGTTTCCCATTGAGCGTTACTTCCGTTTCCTGTCCTGATTCAATTACGCGGAAATAAGGATATAGATCTTGCGCTCTAATCAGGTCCGCGTCTTTAAACAGTGAAATTTTTTGCTTTAGTATATTTCGCATTAATAAACTTTCCAATCTTTATATAATCCGATCTTCAGATGCAAAGGTGGAAAGAGCGCTACATAACTACAATGTCAGAAAGTCCCCGGAATATGTCTAAAATTCCTCTACCTGTATTATCATGTCCTGAAATAAAAATAAAGTATTCTTTAATGAACAAATGCCTGTTCACGCTTGTATTGCGCCACTATAATGAATGATAGTATACAGGCATAGCTTCTCGCATAAGCCTGCATGGCATATGTCAAAAAGGGATGTTCAAAAATCTATCTAAACGCTTTTTCTATAGTCAGAAGGGGTGATGCCTGTATAACGTTTGAAATATTTACTAAAGAAGAACTGGTCGCTGAAATAAAGCAGGTCTGCTATTTGTGCAATGGTCAAGGAAGGATCGCGCAGTAAATTCTTGGCTTCCACGATCACCAGGTCGTCGATATACTTACCGGCTGTTTTGCCTGTGAGTTTCTTCACCATTTGCGTGAGATACTTTGGCGTTACATACAACCTGTTGGCATAAAACAGCAAACTGCGCTCTGTTTTAACATGTTTCGATAACAAAGCAAGGAA
>JAJKIL010000007.1 GCA_021154515.1 Niastella sp.
AAAAAAGCTGGCCGAGCGTAGCCAGTCAGCCGCCAATGAAATAAACCAGCTCTCTTCATCTGGAATCGATATCGCCAGCAGATCAGGGAAGCTACTGTCGGCATTAGTGCCTGAAATTGAAAGAACCTCCCTACTTGTAAAGGATATCAGCACCTCAGGTAGGGAACAAACAGTAAATGCCGAACAAATCAACAGCGCCTTGCAGGAGTTGAATACTATAATACAACAGAATGCTGCCGTATCTGAAGAGGTGGCCGCCAGTTCTGAAGAGTTGATGGTACAGGCCGAACAGCTGCGGCAGGCAGTAGGTTTCTTTAAGATAGATACGTCCAAAATGCATAAACCGGTTATGGGAACTGCTATTAAAAAACAACCGCCCGTAAATGGTTCCTTTATAAAAAGTATAACAACCCAGCCAGTAAACAAAAATGGAAAACAGTGGTCTATAGATCTGTCGCGGAAGGACCAGCTGGATAATGACTACGAGCAGTATTGAGGTTTGAATACAATAAAAATGAAGCCATGACAACGCGAGATTTTAACCGGTTAAGTACTTATATAAACAATGCCTATGGCATAAAAATGCCCGAAGCAAAAAAAGTAATGCTGGAATGCCGCCTGCAAAAAAGACTGGCCGCTTTGAATATGTCTTCTTATAAAGAGTATTGTGAATATTTGTTCAGTGAACAGGGAATGACGCATGAGATGGTGCATATGGTGGATACAGTAACCACCAACAAAACAGATTTTTTCAGGGAGCCATCCCATTTTGATTTTCTGACCCAGCATGTATTACCCGAATTGTGCGAGGGTAATAATGGCTATAAAGAAATAAAAGTGTGGAGCGCCGGTTGTTCCAGTGGAGAAGAAGTGTACACCCTGGCTATGGTGTTGCATGAATTTACTGAAAAGATCAGCAGTACCGATTACCATGTAACCGGCACTGATGTATCGTTGAGTATGTTGGCAAAAGCGGTTGAAGCGGTGTATACCGAAGATCGCATTGCAGATATTTCCATTTGGTTACGCAAGAAATACCTGTTGCGCAGCAGGGACAGGGCCAGGCAAACCATTCGTATAAATGCGGAAACCCGCGCCAGAACAGATTTTAAACGGCTTAATCTGATGGATGACACTTATGACGTACACAATAAGTTCGACGTAATTTTCTGCCGCAATGTGTTGATCTATTTTGACAAGGCCACGCAATGCGCCGTAATCAATAAGCTGGCGGAGAAATTAAGAACCGGTGGTTATTTGTTTCTGGGTCATTCAGAAACAATTTCCAACATGCAATTGTCGCTAACGCCGGTTCAACCAACGGTATTAAAAAAGCTCTCCCACCAATAACTCTTTTAAGAGCGGTGAGAGAGCCGGCCTTCGAAACAAGCATTCCCTTTTAATTTTTCAAAGGAGTACTTACACTACCAGCGGGTGTGTTAAAATCAATTTCATTCTGGGGCACACTCCAGTAATCCATATAGTTATACTCTATAAAGCACGGTGTGGGTACTGAACCCGTTTGAGGCGGTGTTAATAAGTTTCCGGGTACAATTACAATGGCATTGGCCCGGCCACCACCTTCCGAGGCTGGTTTGGTAACGCCCCAGCGGCGGGCATCATAAAAAGCGGTCCCCCACAAAAACAGCGCTACTCTTCTTTCCCTTCTGAATTCTTCAAGTGCCTGGGCGGCGTTCAACCCGGTTCCAGCCACATGCGCCAAGCCGGAATGTTGAAAGTCACGTACTGCATCAACCAATTGCAAACCAGGTTCAATACTACCGGTACGAATCAACGCTTCTGCTTTCATCAGGGCATTCTCTTCATAACTGCAAGCCCAGGGAACAAGCCCGGCATTGTTTCCGGTAGCATACAAACCACCGTCTTCTATAAAAACAGGGTTCCACCGGGTGCCGAATTGCAGGCCCCGCCCTCTTTCATTTACTTTAGGTACTGAAAAGGGTTTGAAACCGATCTTAAACCGGTTATCACCGGGTTTAAATTCCTGGATCAACCGTTCACTTACAAACGAAAATTGAACTACTTCGCCCAAATAATAATAGGGATGGAATTGTCCCAGGGACACGTCATTGGTGCCACTGGGGTCCATACCAAATCTGAAAATATTATCAGTAGCCTGAATGCCCTGGTCGGCAAGGGTAATGATCTGTTGCCAGTCGGCAGCGGTCATATCGGTGACCTTTTTATTGGCCATCAGATTGCGCGCCTGTAATGAATAGATCTGCCGCTTCCACATGTCGGGCGTTACCACATCGTTTTTATCATTAAATGAGGCAACAATGCCTTTCATAATATCGGTATACTCGTCTGTTGCGGTTGTTGCGTTTAAGGTGGTAAGACAATCATTCAGGTTCTTGTTTGCTTCGGCCAGGATGGCGGTATGATCGACAAAATCTCCATTGGTTTTACCGGCCTCATTGGTGATTACACCGGCGAGATACATAGAGCCAATGCGGGAGTAGGCATATCCCTTCCACCACAATGCCCAGGCTTTGAAAACGTTTTTCTTGTTGGCGGCATCGCCGCTCAGGTTAAGCGCCGGATTATCCAATGCAGTTAGTAACTGGTTGGCCTGGGCTATAATGTAATAACAGCTTGACCACTCATACTGAAAAGCATTCCGTTCGCCCGCATCTCTTGAATCAAACCCTTTTAACTGGGTCTTTTGATCAACCCCATTAGGATTTGTGATTACAGTACCGTTTGGCAGGGTGATCTTATATACCTGGTCAACCCAGCGAAATCCATAATTGCCGTATGGGGTATACGCTTCATCGCCCAGAATACTATGGTTGTTAAGTGCTATGTGGAAAATATTGGTAAGGCCTTCATCGGGCACATTCGCCATCATTTTTTGCAGGATACCCAATGAGAAGTTCTTTAACCCAGCCTCGGTTATTAATGATTGTTCGGGTATTGGTTTATTGGGATCGTTTAATTCAAGGGAAGATTTTTTACAAGCCCCTGCAATGAAAACAATTAGTATTATATATATGAGATATCGTTTCATAATAAGAAGATTGATGGTTAGAACTGAAGGTTAATGCCGAACTGGTACGAACGCAGGTTGGGAATGGCAAAATAGTCTGCTCCGATATTCGATCCGGCACCCACTGTTTTATTACCCTGGCTGTCCTGTGCCGAAGTAGCTTCCGGATCGAGCCCGGTGTAATGAGTAATAGTTAACAGGTTGCGGCCCGAAGCTGTCAACGCTATTCCTTTCACCCATGGTACGTGCAAGGCGCTGCCCAACTGATAAGTTAGGGTAAGGTCACGCATGCGCCAGAACGTTCCGTCTTCAACAAACCAGCCTGTTCGCTGCACACTATTGTATAAGCTGTTATAAAAATTCACAAAGGCGCCGGTTTGTCCATTGATGGTGATCGATTTGTCAAAATCCTTATGTATTCTGTCCCGGTACATCCATTGTCTTGTAAGGTTATATATTTCATTACCCTGGTACCAGTCCCACTGCATGGCGATGCTTAATCGCTGCCAAAGGGTTACTGTATTAAAGAACGACATGGTAAAATCAGGATAGGCATTACCTGTTATGTGCTGGTCGGTGGCATCGGTAAGTACGGCCCGCTTGGTAGTTTTGTTTACGACAATGCCATTAACTACCTCGTATTGGGAGGCATCTGCTTCGGGTATGTATCTCGATTTATCGGTAGGGCGGATTTGATCGATACTGCTTAATGGAGTGACCGCATAGAAATTACCGAGCGATTCGCCCTGTTTCACCACGAACAACCCGTTAACAAAATCGCGTCCGTTGGCCACCTTATCTACTTTGGTTTTGAAAGTACCAAAGCGAACGCCCAGTTGCCAGTCAACCTTTTTACTGGTGTACATACCGGCGTCGAGGCTCAGGTCAGCGCCTTTTACGGTGAGGTCGATCAGGTTGTCCCTGATCTGCTGCGCGCCGCTGCTGGGTGCCAGGTCAACATACTGGATATTATTTTTATTGCTCTTGTGCCAGTAAGTGGCCGACAAGCTGATCCTGTTCAACCATTCTTTCGATCCGGGTGTGATTATTACATCTGTACCAACTTCCAGTTCCCTTACTACCTGCACCTTCAGATTCTTGTTACCCAGAATATTGGGCAGGTACAAGCCAACACCATCACCCAATTGTGCCGAGCTAAGTGTTGTTTGGCGCGAATAATATTCACCATCAAACTCGTTTGGCGGAATACCGGCTGCGCCGTATGCACCCCTGATCTTCCATTCAGTGAGTTTGTTTATTTTCAGTATTTCCGATGGCCTGATATAAGCCGTTCCGCGGCCAAAGGTGAATGGTTTCTTTTGATCGCCGAATTGCGAGTTGTAGTCTGAACGGAAGCCGCCTGTAATGCCAAACAAACTGCCGAAGTCGATTGTCTGGTTCACCAGGTAACCGTAAGTGATGTATTCAAAGCTGCCATCCCCGCTTGTTTTTTGGGCTGCCGATGAAATATTGGCGGGCGGGTAGGCCGGCAGGTTCAAACCCTGTGCAAAGAAAGAATTGTACTGCAGCTTGCGCCAGTCATAAGAAACCTGCGTGCTGGTAGTAATGGGCACATCTATCTTGAAGTCTTTTTTAAAATCGGTCCTTACATAAATAGAAGAGAGGGCATTTTGATAAATTGACCGGGCATGGTCGTCGCGTACGGAGCCCGCTGGCGTGGCGCCCCAGAAACCCAGTGCTACCTGTGGCGCAGCTTCCTGGTTCCTGTAAAGGTCCTGGTACTCTGAATTCCATAATTCAATTCCATATTTAAAATCCAGTTCAACAAAACTCGGGAATTTATAATTCAGGTTGCTGTTGTTGATGATGCGGGTGTCTTTGCTGAAGCGGGAATGCCAGTCTTTTTCTGACAATACGTTCAGCTGGTTTTCATCTCTTGGCCGTACAACGGTTAAATCGGTACCCGGGTATTTTGACCTAAAGTCGATCCACGGATAGGAGTTGATCATTTCAAACCTATTATTGTTGGTGCCTTTAAAAAGCTCGTCTACATTGAACAGAATGCGTGAGCCTACATTATAGGTGCCCGACAGCAGGTTTTCATCCTGCAACACTACCTGGGTGCTATTACGGGCGGTAAATCCTTTGAACAGTTCAAACCCCAGGTTGGCGGAAAGATTGGTGCGCCGCAAGTGATTGGAAAGCACGTTTTGCTGATCAATATGTGATAATGTAAATGAATAATCGGTCTTGTTGCCACCACCGGAAATACCTAATGAGTTGGTTGTTGAAGTGGCTGTTTTATAAGCCTGTTCAAGGTGGTTGTACAATGGCAGATTGGCCGGGTAGGTTTTATCATTTTTCAGATCGTAGTTGGTGTTGAAATCATCTTCGGCAGGTTCGGGCCACATGCCCAGGCTGTCAGGTTTCAACACATCGCCATTACGATCCAGGATATTCCCATTGGCATCTTCGGTAAAGTGGTGGTATTTGGCGCTAAGCGTTTTGTCTTTTCCCAGAATAACTTTATCAATACTTACTTTCGACATCAGGGTAATTGATATAGGTTTGTTCTTACTGCCCTTCTTGGTAAATATCTGAATAACGCCATTGGCGCCCTGTGCGCCATACAGCATGCCGGCTGAAGGTCCTTTGGCAATTTCTACGTGGTCAACATTTGAAACATCCAAACCGTTTATGTCTGTTACCTGAACCCCATCTACCAGTATTATCGGGTTTGAAGAACCGAGGGAGTTGATACCACGTAAAATGATATTCGCTTTTTGTCCCGGTTCGCCCGAATTGGTTTGTATTTGCGCACCGGCCACTTTTCCTATCAACGCCTGGTCAATGGAAAGTATAGCGGATTGCGCCATGTCTTTTTTGCCCACGCTGGCGACGTCTATAGAAAGTTTTTTCTTTTCCGTAGCCACCCCTGTACCGGTTACTACTATTTCGCTGAGCGCTTTTATTTCCGTAGATAACTGTATCTCAAAAGTACTACGGTTTCGAACACTCATTTCTGTTGGTTCATAACCAACCCCTGAAAACACCAGCGTGGCATTTTCAGGAACAGTTAATTTAAAGGTGCCATCGGCGCCTGTGGTGGTGCCTGATGACGTTCCTTTAATGATGACTGAAATACTTTGTAATGGAGTGCCGGTAGCATCAGTAATTTTTCCGCTTACCGATTTAGTTTGAGCGTATGCTGTAGTAAGCATGCACGTAAGTAGCAGTAATGCTAAGAGTTTTCTCATGGTGATCGTATGTTTGGTTAAACAATACAGTGCCCCTGGTAATGAAATGCCGCGAAATGGCTCTCTCATTACCATAATTTGGTTCCGTTTTGCGTATGTATTCAGGGCAGGATCTTGTAATGAAGTTTAGAACTGGTTGAAACTGGATACTCGTTCAGGCTAGTAAATTTTGCGTGGAGGGAGATGTCGCTCATTTATATGACAAACAGTTGTTCGCAACTGCTGCATTGGCAGTTGAATGATTACAGGGAGATTACAATGGAAGTGAAATTAAGAAGGTTGTTTTTGCTACAGGTGTTGTCGGGAAGGGATGATTAGTTTACTAAGTAATTCAATATTAATATGTTTTATGTGGATCTGTCAGCGCCTGCCAGGATACATCCGGGCAGGCTATGACAGATTTATTTATATATAACTCAACCACCACTTTGACCGGTTGGCCTGTTTATAGTTATCGTACCATTTGCAAAGCGGGTAAACGCCAACAATAATTAGAATCCATAATACGTACACAAATGCGAGGCTGTAGCCAAAGCCTTTCAACTGGGCATTCATACTAACCCAGCCCGTCAATACCATATCGCTCCATTTGAAGCCCGAGATAGTCGCCGCAATTACCGCCATAATATGGATTAAATAAATATGCAACAGGTAATAGAACATGGGTACGCGGCCGAACACCACCACTTTTTCAGACAGCCTGTTCAATGGCTTTTCTGCAAATGCGAGAAACAATAGGGCAGGTCCTAACGTCATTAAGATGTATAATAAAGATGGCGGATACTTGGTAGTATTTAAAAACGACAATACCGTAAATACCGGTGATTTTTGTGCCGACCAGGGGTGAGGATCGCCATACATATTAATAAAGCGAATGATAATGAACAGCGCGATGGCGGCCAATCCCAAACTGATCAAAGTCTTTCTTCTTTTACCGGCCTCAAAAGTAGGCAGGTACAACTGGCCAAAAGCATAACCAACGAGCATTATACCTATCCAGGGCGTAACCGGGTAACCCATCATAATGGAAAACGGCTTCATGAAAAAGAAGTGTTGTTCATGCAGCACACCCATCAGGAAGGAGGTAGTATGTGCACCGGCAGTGGCTGGCACATCCATCAGGTTATGCGCGCCAATCAAAGCCAGCCCAATAACCAGGATAGCCGTCAACGGCAAATAGATCATACCCGCCAGCACCATCATACTAACGCCCAGGGCCCAGATAACCTGCAGTATCAGCACCGGGTAGGCCGGGTTGAATGTCCAGCCAAGGGTAACTATCAATACTTCGGCAATTACCAGCCATAAACCCCGGGTAAAAAGAAAAAAGGATAATTCTTTTTTAGTTTTTTTCGTCCCATTCAAAAATGCAGAAGTGCCTGCGAGAAAAGTAAAGATTGGTGCACAAAAATGGGTGATCCACCGGGTAAAGAACAACGGTACATCGGTTCTGGTAAGATCGGTGGGATCGTATAAAAAAGCGCTCGCATGAAAATAATCGCGCACATGAACCAACGCCAAAATGATCATAAAGGTACCCCGCAGCAGATCAATAGAATGAAGGCGTTTACTTTTAACCGGCATGGCTATAGCAGTTGGTTGGGTCATTTATAAAAGTTGATGTGGTTAAAGGAACAGCTTCGGGCAGCTGCCAGTGATGCTCTGTTCTGTGAAGGTAATAATTGTTAGAATAAAGTTCAGTAAAAATTATACACTTTAGAATTTTATTCTGTTTGTTTGGTGCTTTAACCCTGATATATTAGAAAAAAGCCGTTTGTATGGCTATAAAATATTTAATCTGGGTTGCAATATGCAATCCGCGGCTAAATTGTACGTTATTAAGTAATTAAATCCATACCTAGTGAGAAGAGTAGTACCCTTTTTGGCCCTGGCCCTGTGCCTGCAACAGGCTACTGCGCAGATGTCCAACCAAAGTGATACGGGCAAATTAATAGCGCAAAAGGAAAATATTATTACGTCTAATACGATCATCAAGATCGAAAATTTAGGCGAGAACATCAACTCCGATCTTCCTGAGTTACGTCCTACCGTGTCGGCAGACGGAAACCTGTTATTTTTTATTTGTGAGAACCACCCCGCCAATACCAAGTATAATTCGGTGCCTAATTCACAGGACATCTGGTATGCTGAACGGGATTCAAACGGTGTGTGGAAGGAAGCCCGCCATTTAAAATTTCCCCTGAATACATCTCAGTATAATGCGGTGTATTGGATCTCGCCCGACAAAAATCGCATTTTGATCAGCGGGGCGTTTGGTAATGGGGGTGCCTTTTTCGGAAAAGGCGTAAGTCTTTGTACCCGTCAGGCCGATGGCCGCTGGAGCGAACCGGAAATGCTGCATATTAAAAAATACGACAAATACGATCATGGCCAGGTGTCGGGAGCAACCTTGTCACCAGACATGAAAGCCTTGGTGTTATATATGTCACCCGACCCCGGCAGCCCCAATAACGACCTCTTTGTGTGCTTTCGCGAAGACGATGGTAGCTGGACGGAGCCCAAGAGCCTTGGTAAAGAAATAAATTATCCCGGTAACGAAATGACCCCCTACATTGCGGCTGATGGTGTTACCATGTATTTCAGCAGCGACAAACCCGGTGGGTTAGGCGATAATGATATTTACATGACCAAAAGGCTGGATAAAACCTGGACGAAATGGAGCACGCCGGTGAATTTAGGTTCCCCCATAAACACCGAAGGCTGGGATGCCTTTTTTACCCTGGATGCCGGTGGAGAGTATGCGTATTTGACCAGTAATAAAGACACCTATGGCGAAAGTGATATTGTGCGTGTAAAGTTGTTGGAGCGTGAAAAGCCAAACCCGGTAATACTGGTAAGCGGCAATGTGTATAACGCCAAAACAAAACAACCGCTCAGTGCATCACTTATTTATGAAACCCTGCCCGATGGGGTAGAGGCCGGAAATGGTTTATCGAGCCCAACCGATGGCGCCTTTAAAATTGTATTGCCTTACGATAAGAACTACAGCATTCGCGCCAGCGCCGATAAATTCTTTGCTATTTCCGAGAATCTGAACCTCGACTCTATGGTGAAGGCTGGTTTCCAGGAAATTCATAAAGACCTGTACCTGGTGCCCATTGAAATTGGCCAGGTGGTGCGCCTGAACAACGTGTTCTTCGACTTCGATAAATGGGACCTGCGTCCGGAATCGGATGTTGAACTGGACCGTGTGGTTAAACTGTTGAAAGAAAACCCATCCATTGAAATAGAGTTAAGCGCGCACACGGATAGCAAGGGTTCAGACGATTATAACTTCAGGTTGTCTGACAATCGTGCCAAATCGTGCGTGCAATACATCATCTCGAAAGGTATACCTGCCAGCAGGATCACCTCGAAAGGATATGGTGAAAGCATGCCGGTGGCTACGAACGAAACCGATGAAGGCCGTCAGTTGAACCGTCGTGTAGAATTCAAGATCTTAAAGGACTAATAGGTTAATAATATGAAGTAAGGTGGGTCATACGCTAGCTGGCGAATGGCCCACCTTTCTTTTATATATTTACCCATAAATTACCTGGCATGAAAAACTTCGCTGCTCTTCTCGCTGTTAACTTACTATGCACTCATATAAGTGTTGCGCAAACGAAAAAAGCACCCCTGGAAGCTATTAAGCAGGCTGATCTGAAGCGCGACCTGTTCCGGTTGGCCGATGACCATTTCAGAGGCCGGGAAGCCGGTACGCTCGATGAGTTAAAGGCCTCAGTCTGGTTGGCAGAAGAAGCGCGTAAAGCCGGGTTGGAACCCGCTGGCGATGACGGCACCTATTTTCAGTTCTTTTCCCTGAACCGCGAACGAGTAAGTGATCGCAGCACAATAAAGATCGGCGACCGGTCATTCAATTTGTGGAAGGATGTAGTGGTATATGAACCTGTTTTTGCAAC
>JAJKIL010000008.1 GCA_021154515.1 Niastella sp.
GACCCTCTCACTATCAATTTGGCGGTAAGCTCTATCTCTGTTATGGAGATCTTATTTTCTGTGCTTTCACATTGTTCCATCAACAACGCTACCGCTTTCTTGGCAATGGCTTCAACCGGTTGTTGTATGCTGGTAATACCGGGTGGATATATGCGGAAAATATCGTGGTCGTCAAAGCTGATAACAGCAATGTCTTGCGGAATGGCCATTTTCAGGCGATTGATGCTCTCCAGACCCAGTATGGCCAGGTAGTTGGTGGCAAAGAACAACGCATCCAGTTGCGGATTATCTTTCAATAAGGCTACTATCAATTCAACTGCCTCATCGCGTTGATGGGTATAAGGGATCTTCAGGATAATATCTTTATTCAGCCGGATGCCCTGTTTTGAAAGCGCGCTGAGATAGCCATCAAGCCGCTCCTCCATTTGAATAACGTCAAGGTCAACCGTAACAAATCCTATTTCTTTATAGCCGCGGTCAAACAAGTGCGCCATTCCCTGCGCTACCGCCTCGGTATTGTTTACCAACACATGCGATACTTCTACCGAAGGCAAATAGCGGTCAATTAAAACAACAGGCCGGTTTAATTGAACCAGTTGCCGAATATCATCTTCCATATGCGGCGCCGGCGTTATCAGGTATCCATCTACCTGCCGTTGCGACAACATATTGATCAACTCTTTACCTTTCGATGCATTGTTTTCAGTACTGCAATACACCACACGGTAACCGTATTGCTCGGCTTCTTCTTCAATTGTTTTTGCTAATGTGGCAAAGAAAGGGTTGCCGATGTTCTCCACGATCAGCCCCAGTGTTTTTGATTTACCGGTACGTAAACTAATGGCCAGCTGGTTGGGATAATATCCCGCATTGCGGGCCACTTCAATCACCCGCTTTTCAACCGTTTCGCTGATGCGCATTTTGCGGGCCTTACCATTCAATACAAATGATACGGTTGATGATGCCACTCCCGCCATTTGAGCAATATCTTTTATGGATACTTTTTTCATGGTTATAGTTTATCGGGCCAATGCCTGGGTTACTGAAAACGGATAGGCAGCCGGTGTTGTTCCCCGGGTATAAGAAGGCTTATCCTTTACATCGTATAATAATATGCCGCCTTTCTGTAACTGACTGTGATCGATCCAGTTTTTTGGATGCACTACTCCATTCAGTGAAATATTGTGAATATAATATGTGTTCTTATCTGTTGCAGGCGCCTGTATCACCAGCTTTTTTCCATCTTCAAAGGTAAGTATCATTTTGCGGAACAACGGCGTTCCAAAAACATACTGGGTGGTACCAGGACAAACCGGGTAAAAGCCCATGGCTGAAAAAATATACCAGGCGGAGGTTTGGCCATTGTCTTCATCGCCGCAATAGCCATCTGGCGCAGCGTGATATAATTTATTCATTACCTGGCGGATCCAGTATTGGGTTTTCCAGGGCTGGCCGGCATAGTTGTATAAATAGATCATGTGCTGAATGGGCTGGTTGCCATGGGCGTATTGTCCCATGTTCATGATCTGCATTTCACGGATCTCATGAATAACACCGCCATAATAACTTTCATCAAAAACCGGTGGCAGGGCAAAAACTGAATCGAGCATTCTCGCAAACATCTTATTGCCGCCCATAAGGTTCGCCAATCCCTGCACATCATGAAAAACGCTCCAGGTATAATGCCAGCTGTTGCCTTCGGTAAAGGCATCGCCCCATTTAAACGGATTGAACGGCGATTGAAAATTACCATCCTTATTTTTTCCACGCATCAACAGGGTTGAGGGATCAAACAGGTTGCGGTAGTTCATGCTGCGGTGAGCAAAACGCTCAACTTCTTCTTTAGGCCGGCTTATGGCTTTGGCCAGTTGACTTATTGTAAAATCGTCGTAAGCATATTCCAGGGTACGGGCCGCATTCTCATTGATCTTCACATCATACGGCACATAACCCAATTGATTATAATACTGAACGCCTTTTCTGCCTACCGAGCTAAGCGGACCTTCCTGTTCGGTATTCTTTACAATGGCTTCATACAGCGTGTTGATATCATACCCACGGATCCCTTTCATATATGAATCTGCGATCAGCGAGGCGGAGTTGGAACCCACCATACAATCGCGGTGGCCCGGACTGGCCCACTCCGGCAACCAGCCGCTTTCTTTATACGTGTTTACCAACCCCTGCATGATCTGGCTGTTGAGGCTGGGATACATTAAAGTTAAGAATGGGAACACTGCTCTGAAGGTATCCCAAAAGCCATTGTCGGTAAACATATAGCCTGGTAAAACCTGTCCGTTGTATGGACTATAATGTACTATTTCATTAGCCTTGTTGTATTCATAAAATTTACGGGGGAATAACATCACCCGGTACAAACAGGAGTAAAAGGTTTGCAATTGATCGGGTGTGCCACCTTCTGCCAGCAACCGGCCTAATTCGTGGTTCCAGGCCTGGCGGCCTTTTTTACAAATGGCATCGAACGAATCATTGCCCAATTCGCGTTGCGCATTTAATTCAGCCTGGTCAAAACTGATAAAAGAAGAAGCGGTTCTTATATGCACCTGTTCTCCCTTTTTTGTCTTGAAACCAACAATGGCGCCGGTATGGTCGGCTTGGTATTCAAGCGTGTCGGTTGCCAGTGTTTTATCATGCCAGGTATGAGCTATGGTAAAATCTTTATCGAAATAAACAACAAAGTAGTTTTTGAACCCTGCAGGCACTCCCCCGCTATTGGCTGATGAATAGCCAATGATCTTTCTTTCCCCCGGAATGATCTTAATATAAGAACCTTTATTGAATGCATCTATTACAATAAATGAACTGTCGCAGGCAGGGAAGGTAAATCGTAATTGGGCGGCGCGTTCGGTGGGTGTTATCTCAGTGGTTACATCGGCATCAGCCAGATACACACTATAGTAGTAGGGCGTTGATCTTTCTGTTTTATGGGAGAACCAGCTGCCGCGCTTTTCCTGGTCGAAGATCATTTTTTTGGTAACCGGCATTATGCTGAACTGACCATAGTCATTTATCCAGGGCGAGGGTTGATGGGTTTGCTTAAAACCTCTGATCTTTTCTGCGCTGTATTGATAGGTCCACCCATCGCCATTATGATTGGTTTGGGGTACCCAAAAGTTCATTCCCCAGGGCAGCGCAATGGCTGGGTACGTATTTCCGTTAGAAAGATCGATCCTTGAATCGGTACCCATTAACGGGTTCACATAATCCACAGGTTCAACCGGGCTTTGAGTTGTTTGGGCAAAGGAATGTACGTAAAAAATCGTTAGTAGCAGGCAAACAATCGATCTCATGTAATCAGTTAATTTAATTGTACCCATAGAGTGTCGGCATGAGTAAATATGTAACAATAATACACATCTAAAACGATTTTGCAAAATTAAAAAACCGCCTTCCTCATATATTTTTTTCTGAAATTGGCAAAAGAGGAGAAACCACAAACGGGGATAGTGTATTTCTGTTTTTGTAACAGATATATAAGATCAACATCATCAATCAGTATGATAGCCTTGTGTATGCAAACTACTTCTTCACGCACCGAAAGCCTGTATGCTCGAGGCCGGTATCGGGTGATGTTTTCATTCGTGCCGATACACGGTAGCTGGCGCAATAGGATGCATGACACAAAAAAGAACCGCCACGTACTACTCTTTTTGGAACCGTGGGTTCATCAGGATCGTAACTGGCGGCAGGCCCGGCGGGGTTTACTGATCTCTTTGCTGCTGCCTGCGTATAATAATCTGACCGGTACCAATCGGAACACCATTCCCAAACATTGCCGGCTATATCGTACAAACCATAGGCGTTGGCGGCAAATGATTTTACCGGCGCTACCCGGGCAAATCCATCAGTTGCCGTATTACGATCGGGAAAATGTCCCTGCCAGATGTTTGCTTTCGGTTGTCCTTTTTCGACAGCCTCGCTTCCCCAGGTAAAGGGCTGATTGGTTAGTCCTGCGCGGGCTGCCCACTCCCACTCCGCTTCTGTTGGCAATCGCTTACCCGCCCATTTGGCGTAGGCCATTGCATCGTCCCACGAAACCTGTACCACCGGGTAATTTTCTTTTCCTTTTATGCTGCTGGCGGGTCCTTGCGGATGTTTCCAGTTAGCCCCTTTAACCCACTGCCACCACTGGCTTACATCATTCAATGCAATAGGTTTTGCCGGTGGGGTAAATACCAGCGAAGCTGCCGTCAGCAGGCTGTCGGCTGGTTTGGGTGTGCCTGGTGGCAATTGTTTTTTTAATTCTTCCCAATCGGGAGTACGTTCTGCTGTGGTTACATAGCCAGTGGCTTTTACAAACTCCATGAACTGCGCATTAGTCACTTCGGTAGCATCCATATAAAAACCATCCACATGAACAGGATGTTGCGGGTATTCATCGGGCCGGCCTTCTTTATCTGCAGCGCCCATTTGAAAATCACCACCGGGGATCTTCACCATACCGGCATAGGAACTCTTTCCATTGGCCACTATTGAATCTGTAGAAGCCGCTGCTGCAAAACGTGATGGCAGATTTGAAGTACAGGACATAATGGTATCGCCTTTAGGAATACTATCTGTCCTTGCTGCCACTTTACCACCTGATTGTTTGCATCCCGCCATTGCTATCACCATAGCTATGGCGCCAATTCCAATTCCGCTATTTATATTTTTACCTGTCCCGATCATTCTGCGTTAGCTGATTTTGTAAACAAAGGAAAATCCGGGCTCTCCTTGTGTTGCTGTTCCATAATTTTTCGAATGGCCTGCACTACATCCGGATGTTTATCCGCCACATTATTCTTCTCGCCCAGGTCTGTTGTAAGGTCATACAACTCGATTGGCCCATTGGGTTGACTGGTTACATTTAATTTTACGCCTTTCCATTTTCCCATACGTACGGCCTGCTTACCACCTTGTTCATGAAATTCCCAATATAACCAGGGATGCATGGGTGCATTTTTTTGTCCAAGCAATGCAGGAACAATTGAAATGCCGTCGATGTTCTTTGGTTTTGGCGCATTAGCCAGTTCGGCAAATGTTGGTAGAAAATCCCAGAAGGCGCCTACGTAATCAGAAGTGGCGCCTGCCTTTATTTTACCAGGCCACCAGGCGATCATTGGTTCGCGCATGCCTCCTTCGTACAGATCTCTTTTAATACCCCGCAACGGGCCATTGCTGTTAAAGAAATCAGGATCGTAACCGCCTTCTTTATGCGGACCATTATCACTGGAGAAGATCACCAGTGTATTTTTATCGATGCCATCTTTCTTCAATTGTTGCAGCACCTGTCCAACGTATGCATCCAGCCGGCTTACCATTGCAGCATATGCCGAGCGGGGATAAGCTTGCGGCGCATAGTTTTTACCATTCCATTTTGACACGGGGATGGGTTTTTCGTTGAGCAGCTTTTTGTATTTTTCAAACAGGCTGTCATCGGGTACCTGCAAGCCAGCATGCGGCAAGGTATAAGAGAGAAATACAAAGAACGGATTGCCTTTATGCTGATTGATAAACTGCAGCGCCTTTTGATGTATCAGGTCTGCCGAGTAATCAGTTGGGTGCTCAGGGGTATTGGCGGCGAAGTCAACCCGGGTATCGTTCTCCCACAAATGATCGGGATAATAATCATGCGCCAGGGTTTGGCAATTGTATCCATAAAAAGCATCGAAACCCTGTTTAATGGGATCGCCTGATGAAGCCACTGGCCCCAGGCCCCATTTTCCGAAATCGCCGGTGGCATAGCCTGCTTTCTTCAGTACTTCAGCAATGGTAATGGCTGAATCGGGAATGGGCCATTGCCCTTCGGGTTGCACGCCTTTATTGCCACGAATAGGTGTATGGCCTGTATGCTGTCCGGTAAGGAAGGAAGAACGGGAAGGTGCGCATACCGCAGTGCCGGCATAAAATTGCGTAAACCGCGTGCCCTGTTTTGCCATGGCATCGAGGTTTGGTGTTTGTATCAGCTTTTGTCCATAACAACCCAGATCGCCATAACCCAGGTCATCGGCCAGGATGAAAATAATATTGGGTCTGCCTGTTTTTGTTTGCTGGGCATTGCTTTGCTGCCATTGCAATAAAATAAAGAAACCTGCGAGGACGATCTGAATACATGATTTGTTCATCTTCATAGCCATTTATTGATCTGTTATGCGGCTTATTACTCCACTAAATTAATAGATTTTACAATACAGATCATATTCTGAAAAAGAATACACTATTGAATAAAAATATCCAAATGCTGGTAAATAACCATTGGAATACTTTATTTTGAAAAAAAATCACGGGATGAATCAAATCATTGAAAAAATTGCACAAACCACCCGGTTTTTAGAAGAGAAAGGATTCACGGGCGCTTCAACCGCTATTGTTTTAGGTACCGGTCTTGGTTCTTTTATTGACCGGGTTGAAGTGATCCGGCAAATTTCTTACAATGAGATCCCGCATTTTCCCACCTCCACCGTTGAGTCGCACAAAGGCAAACTGATACTTGCTTCTGTTGGCAATAAAAAAATACTGGTTATGCAGGGCCGTTTTCATTATTATGAAGGCTACAGCATGCAACAGATCACTTTTCCGGTAAGGGTGTTTAAAGCATTAGGCGTAACCAATTTGTTATTGAGCAATGCATCCGGCGGCATGAACCCTGATTACAAAAAGGGCGATCTTGTTTTATTGACCGATCACATAAACCTGCAACCTGAAAATCCATTGCGCGGGGTGAATGAACCCGGCCTGGGACCCCGGTTCCCTGATATGAGCCAACCGTACGACATCCGGTTAAATAAAGTATTTATTAAAACGGCGCTCGATCTATCGGTGCCGCTTAAACAGGGCGTTTATGTGGCCGTGCCCGGTCCTAACCTGGAAACAAGGGCAGAATACCGCTTTCTTCGCGTGATCTGGGCTGATATGGTAGGCATGAGCACCGTTCCGGAAGTAATTGTAGCCAGCCAGATCGGGCTGTCCTGTGCGGCTGTTAGTGTAATTACCGACGAATGCGATCCTGACAACCTGCAACCGGTGAATATTGAAGAAATAATTGCCGTGGCCGCCAAAGCCGACCAAAAGCTGAGCACCGTTTTTAAAAGCGTTATTGAACAATTATAGCGTTTGCCTGCTGGTGGTTGACTGGCCGCCGATCAACGACCGCAAAAGATTGCAAAGCTCTGCGAACCGGGCTGGTTTTGTAATAAACGTTACGGCGCCTAATTCTTTTGCGTTGGCAATATCGACCGGGTTTGAACTGGTGGTATATATAATCACCGGGAGGTGTTTCAGGTTATCTGTCTGTTTTATTTCTTTCAGAAATTGTAGACCGCCCATGCCGGGCATATTGAGGTCAACAAAAATATAGTCAGGGAATGTATTGGCTGTTGAGAGCATGTTCAGGGCCTCGTAGCCGTTGGTAGCCGTTATTAATTCAAGGTCTTCATCAACCTTTGCCAGCGCTGATTTGAATATTTCATGATCATCTATGTCGTCATCTACCAAAAACAGCAGTTGATTTTGAAGCATTGATAAAAAGTTTCAGAAAATGTGATAGTCTACGTCTTTGTCAAGGTAAGTTTTTTTTCAGAAAATCAGTTCATCTTTTTAACAGCGGTAAAGGGCCAAAAATATTTTCTGTTATCTTCGGCACTATAACTCCCGGTTATGACCCATCTTTCCAAAATTTTCTTTTTGTTTTGCAGCTTGCTGCCTGGCGCCTGTTCAAATCATATGACATTAAATAAACTGAAAGACCAGATCAACTCCAAACTGGCAGAACAACCCGGCAATTTTGCCGTGGCGTTTAAAGACCTTTCAACCGGAGACTCTTTACTGATTAACGAACAGGAATTTTTTCATGCTGCCAGTACCATGAAAACGCCCATTATGATTGAAGTATACAAACAGGCCGCTGCCGGTAGGTTTTCCCTGAACGATTCCGTTGTGCTTAAAAATGAATTTAAAAGTATTGTTGACAGCAGTTTGTTCAGCCTGAACGCCAAAGACGACAGCGACACATCGCTGTACCAGCATTTAGGTGAGCAGATCTCCCTGTACAATCTTGTATACGACATGATCATCAGGAGCAGCAACCTGGCCACCAATATGGTAATAGAAATGGTAAATGCCCGTAACGTTACACAAACCATGCGGCAGCTGGGCGCTAATAAAATACAGATCCTGCGGGGTGTGGAAGATAGTAAAGCTTTCGACAAGGGTTTAAATAATGTTACCACAGCGAACGACCTGATGGTTATTTATGAAAAAATGGCGAAAGGCGAACTGATAGACAGCGCTTCTTCACAAGCCATGATTAAAATCTTATTAAACCAGGAATTCAATGAGATCATTCCTGCCCGCTTACCTAAGGATGTAAAGGTGGCGCACAAAACGGGGAATATTACCCACGTTCTACATGACTCCGGAATTGTGTTCCTTCCCAACGGAAAAAAATATGTGCTGGTGATCTTATCAAAAGATCTGCAGAACGAAACCAACGCCAAAAAGGCAATGGCCGAAGTGTCGGAAATGATCTATAAGTATGTGAGTACGCCCAGGGAATCTTAATGATTGTGTTGTTGCGCCTGTTGTTCTAACCGTTCATTTTCATTGGGGCAATGAATGGTTTCCGATTCCAGTTCAATAGTGCTGTGGTGAATGTTGTGATGCATTAATTCATGCTTGAGCTGTTGGATCACTTTTAATTTTTCATCGAATGGCAGGCGGTCATCGACGATGACATGGGCGGTAAGCGCATTTTCGGTAGTGCTTAATGGCCAAATGTGAATGTGATGCACATTGACGATATGTTTAACGGATAATATAACGCGGCTTATTTCATCCAGCTCAATACCAGCCGGCACTCCATCAACCGACATTTTAAAACTATCGGTAAATAACGACCAGGTGCTGATAAGGATGATGATCATGATTGCCAATCCAATAGCAGGGTCTAACCAATACCAACCGGTGTAGGAAATAACAATACCGCCAATTACCACGCCTACCGATACCAGGGCATCGGCCAGCAAATGCCAATAGGCGCCCTTTACATTGAGGTCAGTGTCTTTATGTCTGAAAAAAAGAAAGGCTGAAACGCTGTTCACTACAATACCCAGCGCAGCTACCCAGGCAATGCCGGTACCCTGAACGGCTGGCGGCGCATGCAGGCGCAATACCGATTCGTACCCCAGCATACCAATAGCCAGCAGCAGCAACAGGGCATTTAAAAAGGCCGCTAATACAGTTGTTTTCTTAAATCCGTAAGTGTACCGGATGGTAGCCTGCCGGTGGGCGAGTTTAAAGGCGATATAGGAAAGCAGCAAACTGGCTAGGTCGGCCAGGTTATGCCCGGCATCGCTCAGCAGAGACATGGATTTATAGGCCAGTCCCGCCA
>JAJKIL010000009.1 GCA_021154515.1 Niastella sp.
TAATAACCCAATAACCTAACAACAATGGATGTTCAAAAAGCAATAGCGCAAACTGATCCCTGGAGCGAGTTGAAAATTTACACAGCAGCTCGTATTGCTTTGGGTAGAACCGGAACGGCTGAACCATTGGAGGCAATGTTGCAGTTCAGGCTGGCACATGCCAATGCACGGGATGCTGTATATGCGGTCTTGGATCAGCCGGTGTTATTACAGGAACTGCAATCATTACAGCAGGCTGCTTTTACGCTGACAACCCAGGCTGACAGTCGCAGTGAATACCTGCAATACCCCGATCGTGGCCGGCGGCTGCATGCAAAAGCCATAGAACAGTTAACTGAGTTCAACAGTACCGGTTATGATATTGGCATCGTGCTGGCCGATGGATTATCCGCCACAGCTATTAATAGCCACGCCATCCCGGTTTTGAAAATATTACTACCGTTTTTTGAAAATGCTCATTTATCGGTGGCGCCTGTTTGTATGGTTCAGGAAGGGCGGGTGGCTATTGGCGATGAATGCGGCCATTTCTTAAAAGCAAAACTGGTTATTGTCCTCATTGGGGAACGGCCGGGTTTGAGTTCGCCCGATAGTTTAGGGGCATACCTTACCTACCGCCCTGCACCAGGGTTAACCGATGAGTCGCGCAACTGCATTTCGAACATCAGACCGGAAGGGTTGAATTACCAGGCTGCGGCGGAAAAGATATTCTTTTTGGTTAGAGAATCATTGCGGCTTCAACTTTCAGGTGTTGAGTTGAAGGATAATGGGGGAGAAGTTGACCAGTTGATCAGTTGACCAGTTAACCTGGAAGAATGGAGTTAGGAGAACGAAGAAAAATAGTTGATAGGGTTGATGGAGTTGATAGCGTTGATAAAGGGTCGAAAAATGAAACGAGTGAAAAATGAAAACAGTGAGGAATATTACCCCATCGCGAGCCCTTTCACGATTCACGATTCACGTTATTGCAACTTCAGTTTAAACTGACCGTTAGAAATAACAGCAGAATCGGCATTGGGATCTGTGCTATTCAACAAATACAGCTTTCCGGAAAAAGTACCACTTACAGTTGTTGTGGTGAGTTCTTTAAAGTTGATCTGGAATGGATTGCCATCATCGTACCGGCTGGCAAAGATTTTATCAGGGTTCTGCGTGTTGGGATTATAAATACCGGCCAGGAAGTAATCTGTAGTGGGATCAGTTTCCTTGTACGTGGTGCCCGTTGCAACAGGAATGGACAATTGAATGGTAAAGCCTATTCCTTCAAAATCGTTGGCATCATTAGTAGCGTTTGCAGAAAAGGAATAGTTTATTACTCCATTACCCACATCTTCTTTGTGGGCCAGCAATTTATACTTAAATGTTTTATCTACGCTGCCTATTTTGCACTTGATAAAGTATTGCGATACGTCTTCTTCTGCACTCTTATCTTTACCACATGACGCTACAATTACTGCCAATAGCATGACAGGCCAGCTAACCAGGATTCTTTTCATACCGGAACAGATTTGGACTAAAAATATTTGTTTTCGGGAATTTCCTATGAGGATACGGACGGGATTGTCGTTTTTAACGGTTCTTTATGCATAAATATTGTGCCAGTATTGCATGTTATGAAAAATCTGAATATAACGAGGTGTTTATACACCCGCCAGGAACTGGCTATGGATGTAATCAACCACGTTCACCAGGCTGTTGGTTTGTTGAAAAACCTTCAGCTGACGATCGGCGCCAGTGCCTTCTTCCATCATTTTAGCGATATAATTAATAGCGTGGCGGCTACCCAGTTCATCCACCACATCATCAACAAAATCGAGCAATTCGTATATCAAAACGCGCGTATTGATCTCTTCTTCCTTGCCAAAATCTATCAGCAAACCGTCGATACCATAGCGGCTTGCCCGCCATTTGTTTTCGTTGATGAGGGCGCGTGAGTATTGAATGAAGTTCAGGTTTTGTAAACGCAGCTTATAAATTTTAGCGCAAACACCCTGAAACAATGCGGCGATGGCTATTGTTTCCTGCACTGTTAATGGCACGTCGCATATCCTGAATTCTACCGTATTGAAAAAAGGGTGCACCCGAAGGTCCCACCAGATCTTTTTCGCATTGTCGATGCAGTTGGTTTTTACCAGCAGCTTTATAAAATTGTCATAGTCTTCGATGGTATCGAAGGTTTCGGGGATACCCGTGCGGGGGAATTTGTCAAACACCTTCGTCCGGTATGATTTGTAGCCTGTATTCCTTCCTTCCCAAAAAGGAGAGTTGGTGCTAAGCGCGTATATATGTGGTAAAAAATACCGCGTTGAATTGGCGATGTGGTTGGCCATTTCCCGGCTTTCCATACCCACGTGTACATGCAGGCCGAAAATAAGATTGCTGCGGGCGGCGTCCTGCAGAATATCCAGGATCTCTTTGTACCGGGCATGATCGGTGATTAACTGGCTTTCCCAGTGACTGAAGGGATGGGTGCCGGATGCACCAACCCAAAAACCCAGGTCGCCGGCAATGTGGGAAATGGTGCGGCGCAGGTTACTTACGTCTTTAAAAGCTTCATCAACATTGCGGCAAACATCGGTGCCTACCTCCACAACAGCCTGGTGCATTTCGGCTTTTACTTTATCTCTAATTACCTTTTGCCCTTCGGTAACTATCCGTTGCTGGTGACTCTTCAACTCACGGTTAACCGGGTCAAGTACCATATATTCTTCTTCAATGCCAAGCGTAAAATGCGATAAGTTGATATTTGCCATTTCTTAAAGTTAACCCTCAACCTCCGCCAGCTGGCGGAGAGTAAATGAATGGTTTGTTGTTTATTACTTATTCCAGCGCAAAGGTACCTTGTTCTTAAAGCTGGATTCAATTTATTTATTCATACTCATCTCCTTGTCAACTTTCTAATTTCTCTGTTTCTAATTTTTCCTCTATAATTTCTCCTATAAGCTCCCGGTTTATGCTCCGCCGGGTATATTCTCCCCAGGTAAGGTTATCTTTTCCGGGCTCATGAGTGAGCGCTCTTTCAATGGCATAAGTAGCCGCTGTTTCAACCACCCATTCAAAATTATCCTCACCCACACTTGGGCGGTCAGCATCGGGAACGGGGTTGCAAAAATCGATGGCATAGGGAACGCCATCCCGAATGGCCAGCTCAACCGTATTGAAATCGTACCCCAGGTATTGATTGATGCGTCGCACCACTTCTTCCATCTGGTGCAACCGGTCGGGCGATGGTTTGAAATTACTGTTGTAACGAAGGTGATGAGGATTGCGCGGTTCGTAAGGCATTATGTGCACATACTTACCACCGATGCAGTAACAACGGTAGTATTCTTCAAACACAATTTCTTCCTGCAACAGCATTACCAGTTGCCCGGTTTCGCGGTGATTATGAAAGAACTCTTCTTTGTTATGCAGTTTGTATACATGTTTCCATCCCCCGCCGGCAAAGGGTTTCATATAAGCCGGAAAGCCAACGTATTCAAAGATCTTTTCCCAGTTCAATGGATAAGCCAGGTTGGCAAACGATTCGGGGCTGGTATCCGGGGGCAGTTCGAAGGAGGGTAGAATAACTGTTTTTGGAACAGGTATGCCTATCCGGGTGGCCAGGCAGTTGTTAAAGAATTTTTCATCGGCGCTTCCCCAAAATGGATTGTTGATAACGGCGGTGCCGCAAATAGCCGCATTTTTAAGGTAAGAACGATAGAAAGGAACATCATGTGAAATGCGGTCGAGGATCACATCATATTCAACGGCGGCGCCTTGTATTACTTTGTCTATATGAACAGGTTCTGCAATAATACCGGGTGTATCCCGGCTGTTGACGTGTTCTATAAAAGCCAGTGGGAAGGTCCTTTCCCGGCCAAAAAGAATTCCGATCTTTTTCATATCAAGCGCATTTGGGTGATTCAGATGCTATTGCACAAAACCCAGCTTCCAAATTTACAATTCCTTTACATTTAACGTTCCACCTCAAACATATTTACCTAATTTTGCCGCGCTATGCAAACAGAAGTAAGTACGGGTATAATGGTAGAAACGATTGAATTGCCATCTGAAGCGCTCCAACGTACCATAACGATCAATTTTTACGGTCCCACCAGCCATTCCGGAAATCAGCCGATAGGTTTATTACTGTTAAATGACGGTCAGGATATTGAAGCCATGGGCTTTGATAAAATGATTGCTTACTTGCTTCAAACAGAAGCTATTACACCAATGTTGTGTGTTGGGATCCATGCGGGTGAAGAAAGGATGCTGGAGTATGGCATGATCAGCAGTCCCGATTTTAAAGGCCGCGGCGCCAAAGCCGGACTGTACCGTCAATTTATAATAGAAGAATTATTGCCCTATATTCATGCTCGTTATGCACACCTGGTTTTTAGTGAAACCGCATTTGCCGGTTTTTCATTGGGTGGCTTAAGTGCACTGGACCTTGTATGGAACCATCCTGACATCTTTTCCAAAGTGGGTGTGTTTTCCGGTTCGCTTTGGTGGCGCTCGAAAGACAGGAAGGAAAAAAATTTTAGCGAGGCCAACGACCGGTTGATGCACCGCCAGATCAGACAGGGAAAATACCAGCCCGGCATGAAATTCTTTTTTCAATGTGGGGAACTGGATGAAATGGAAGACCGCAACGGTAATAAAGTGATCGACTCCATTGACGATACCATCGATATAATGCGCGAGCTGATGGCCAAGGGCTGGCTCGAAGGGAAAAATATGCGTTACCTGCAATTGCCAGATGGCAAACATGATATCCGCTCCTGGGCCAAGGCCCTGCCCGTGTTTTTGAAATGGGGGTGGAGGAGAAAAAGTTCCTAGTATTAAGTTGAAAGTTTTAAGTTGAAGGTTTAATGTTTTCAGTTACAGGTCGCCAACTTATTACCGACAGTAACCTGCCCGGGATGAAGTGTTCGTGACTATTGTAAAAAGTTACTTGCATGAGTGCTATGCTTCATTATATAGCAGCTTTGTTGGATGTTACAGCCAACAAATTCGTGTTTACAGTCACAAGTTGGCGACTTGTTGAGTAAGTACATGCGTTTGGGCTGCAAGCTGGTAACCTGTTCACCAAAGTTGGCTGCTTGTGCTGACAAGCTTCCACTGTTTGTGGAAAGTTATGAAGCAAACCAGGTAAGTGTCGAAGCAAAGGTGTTGTGTAACTAACTTAATGAGTGATGTTGTGAACTTTGGCTGTAAGTTGCCAGCTTGTAATAAAGAGTCACGAACTTTTTGACGGAAGTTACCAACTTGCGGTGTATGTCACCAACATGTTGCCAGCAATCACGAA
>JAJKIL010000010.1 GCA_021154515.1 Niastella sp.
AAATACAGCGGTGGCCATTGGCGTTCTTCGCTTCTAGAGCCAGGATGTACTATAACATATTTATCCTGTTGTACAAATGGCGCCACCTGTAACAACCCGGTTTCCTCCTGTTCTGTAATAGGAAATTCCAGCTGTGTGCCATAATCGGGAATACCAAGGTGTTGCATCAATAACAGGTGCCGGTTAATTTCATGTTCATTCTCCGGATATTCTAAAAATGTTTCTTCATTCATTAAGCAATCATAGCGATGAAAGCCTGCCAGTTGTTTGGGTTGTAACTGTTGCAGCATCTCATTTACTATAGTACCATTGCCCTGCATTTGCAGTATGCAATCAAATTCCTCCTGTTGCATAAGGCTAACAAACTCATCCCAGGCAGGTTGTGAAAATGGCTGTTCAGGTAAACCGGGATAACCGGGAAATACAATGTGCCTGTCGAGATATTTATTAAACCGTTCAACAAAAGCGTTCGCCCAGGGCAATCCTATCAGGGTGATCTCTGCCTGCGGAAATGCATGCCGCAATGCCCGGAAGGCCGGCACTGCGCACAACATATCGCCCAGTTGCAGGGCCCTGAACAAGGCTATCTTTGGTCTTTCACTATTAAATCTAATCATATGTATAATGTCTTAAATTTTATGGCGCCGTAGAGATTCCAGTAAATCGATAATACGGGGATGATGGCTGAAGTGCAGATCATTTCAATAACGTGGTTAAAACTGCGGGAGGTATGGCGCAACCTTTTCCAGGCAAACCAACCGGTTAATACCGCCCATGCTTCCAAACAATATAAAGTGATCTGTGTATTGCGAAATGCAAATCCAAGGGCCAGCAACAATGTACAGGCTATCAAATAATAGTACCGTGGGGTGTGACCAGTATTGGTCTTCATGAACAACCTTGTATGCTTCTTATATAATAAGGCGTTGAACATACTCTTTTTTTGTTCCCTTATACTGACGCCCCAGGACGCTGTGCGCACGGGATGTTGTATAATGGCGCCGGGTACTTTTATTATTGGAACCTCCTTTTCACTCAGGTCAAATTCAAGAGCGGTGTCTTCGCGCCAGGCCATGGTAAATTCTTCATCGAGCCCGTTGGTGAGTAACAACGCTTTGCGGCTGCAGGCGCAATTGGCGGTTACAAAACGGGCCTTTTCCAATTGAAAAATATTCATTTCATAATCGGTTGGCATGCCCGACAAGGGTACCTGTATGGTACCGGAAAAAGCAACGGCTGTATCCTGGTACGGTGCATAGGCCGCCCAGTATTGCGCCAGGCATTCAGATTGTGGCACACAATCATCATCGGTAAAAACAATCAGTTCGCCCTGCGCTTTGCGCCAGCCGGCATTGCGGGCAGCTGCTGGTCCTTTTTTTACGGGTAACGACAAACAGGTGACTGCCACACCACCCATATAGGTTCTGAGCCATTGTTTCATAAATAGTACCGTTTCATGATCGGGCCCATCGGTTACAATGATGATCTCATAATTGGTTTTGTTGATGGTTTGATTGAGTAATGCAGTGAGGCAACGCTCCAGTAAGCTGGTGCGTTGCCAGGTGGCGATCACAACAGAAATGGATGGTTTCATGCAGCGGCATTTTTTTCCAGTAAGAATGAATTGATGACAAGGGCATCGAAGGGCGATGTCCAGAAACAGGCAATGGCATCTTTGGGCGTACACACAATAGGTTCGCCTCTTGTGTTGAAAGATGTATTGATCAATACCGGAATACCGGTGAGTTTATTAAACTCGTGCAACAGGTCATAATACAATACATGTTGCTGCCTGTTAACAGTTTGAATGCGGGCGGTACCATCCACATGCCGCACGGCGGGTATTTTGTCAGCCTTCGCGGGATTGATGTTGTACACAAACAGCATGAAGGGCGATACGGTGGCATTCTCAAACCACTCGCCTGCCACCTCTTCCATCACCACCGGCGCCACAGGCCGGAAGTCTTCGCGGTCTTTTATTTCATTCAACTTTTGTTGCATGTTGGCGTCGGCGGGTGAAGCCAGGATGGAACGGCTGCCCAATGCACGGGGACCAAATTCCATTCTGCCCTGAAACCAGCCGATCACTTTATTGTCTGCCAACAATTGCGCAGTTTCCGCAGCTATATTGTGCAGCTTGCGGTAAGGTATTTTCATCCATTGTAATAATGTTTCTACTTCATCATCGGAATACGCGGGGCCCAGATAGGCATGTTCCATTGTTTGTGCGGGCGCACCGGTAGTGTTGAATTTCCGGTCAATCCATTGGGCTGCGCCGAGCGCGGTACCCGCATCCCCGGCTGCGGGTTGTACCCAAATGTTTTTGAATGGCCCTTTATCGCGCACCACGGCATTCAACACACAATTCAACGCAACACCACCGGCCATACAAAGGTTATCCTGTTTGGTTTCGTTATGTAACCAGCGCACCAACGTCAATACCGTTTCCTCCAGCACTTTTTGTAAAGAATGGGCCACATCAAAATATCGTTGTTCGAACGTGGCTCCTTTTTTGCGTGCAGGACCAAAGGCGTCTTCCGGTGAAAAATCGTCAATGGTATAACTACCGTTTTCACCGATGTGAATGAAGGAGCGGAATTTTTCCAGATACACCGGTTTGCCATAGGAAGCCAAGGCCATTACCTTGTACTCATCTGATGAATGCAGGAAGCCCAGCCAGGTGGTCATTTTTTCGTACAACATACCTAATGAATGGGGCATGCGTACCTCCCCAATTTTTTCAAGACTGTTACCGTTGCCAATGAAATAGCTTGTGCTGGCCAGTTCACCCCGGCCATCGAGCGTTAAAACCGCTGCTTCTTTAAAAGGTGACGGATAAAAAGCACTCGCAGCATGAGCAATATGGTGTTCTACAAAATGCCATTTTTCCGGTTGTGTAACCATGCCGGCAAGCCGCTTTTGCAGGTGATGGGGATACCCATCGCGTAAATGCTGCGGAGCCTGCTGAATATAGGAAAGGAACAAGTCGTTCAACGCTGATGTAAATATATCTGTTACTTTATTGTTATCATCTGATGAGCCCTGCTGTTGCTTTTGCAATAATGCAGGATCGAATGAATAGGCAATGTGGTCAACGTCTTTCAGGGTAATGCCTGCTTCCTGTAAACAATAATCAATTGCATGATAAGGCAATTCGTAGGCAGAAAACGGTATTGGCCGCTTGCCATGCTTGATGTGTGTGAACCGTTCATCTTCTGCTGCTGCTACAATTACCCCATCTTTTATAAGTGCCGCAGCAGAGTCGTGAAAGGCTGCGTTGATTCCCAACGTATACATAATACCCGTATTTAATTGTTGATGTAATAGAAGTGATAAATTCTGAATGAATCAAATATCTTACCGTGCCATATCATTGATGTTGTCTATTATAAATGTAGACTTAACGCTCTCTTAATATGAATAATTGACAGAAGCGTTTCTCTTATTCCACAGAATCGTGCGGCATTCTTTTTTAAGTCCTCTCATAAGTGCTATTTCAAATAAGATACTACTTATGACTTCTACATTACATCAATCAGACAGGTTAAAGATCTTTACCTGGCACATTCATGGAAGCTATTTATACTATCTATCGCAATGTAATTTTGATATTTACATTCCGGTAAATGATAAAAAGAACGAGGGATATTATGGCCGTGGCAAAACATTTTTGTTCGGCGACAACGTAATAGAGGTGCCGGTTTCCGAAGTAAGGTCCATGCAGTTTGATTGCATCCTGTTTCAGTCGGAAAAGAATTTTCGCATCGATCAGTATGAAATATTGTCAGCCGAGCAACGAAAATTGCCGGCTGTTTATTTAGAGCATAATGCCCCCGCGCCATATGCAGTGGATTCTTACCACCCATTATATGATCCCAATGTAATCCTGGTGCATGTTACACATTATAATAAACTGATGTGGAAGAACAATGTGCCGATGATAAGAGTAATTCAACATGGAATAACTGAACCCTCCCATTCCTACACGGGTGAACTAAAGAAAGGGATCGTGGTGATCAATCATATAAAGGAGCGCGGCCGGATAACAGGCTGGGATATTTTTGAACGGGTGCGGAATGAAGTACCCATTGATCTGGCCGGCATGGGTACCGAGCAATATGGTGGATTGGGTGAAGTATTGTTCCCGCGTTTAACTGCTTTTACTACGCGTTACCGGTTTTTATTCAACCCCATCCGGCACACCAGTTTTGGCTTGTCGGTATGCGAAGCCATGATGGCGGGCATACCGGTGGTTTCACTGGCTACAACAGAATATGCCAATCTGCTCCATAACAAAGAGTCAGCATTTATCAACACTGATGTTGATGCGCTGATTGCAGGGATGAAATTATTATTAAGTGATCATGCTCTGGCAACCACCATGGGACAGCATGGGCGGGCTGTTGCGCAGGAACAATTTAATATGGACCGGTTTAAAAAGGAATGGAACGGGGTATTTCAATTTGCTATCAATAAAAAAATGATGACTGTATGAAGAACATAGCATTTATCAGTGAGCATGCATCGCCGCTGGCCTTGCTGGGTGGTATAGATAATGGCGGACAAAATGTTTATGTTGCCGAATTGAGCATGCAGCTGGCACGCAAGGGATATCACATAGATATTTATACCAGAAGGGAAAATACTGAAGTGCCGGATGTAGTGGAATGGAAACCGGGCGTTCGGGTGATTCACTTAACGGCGGGGCCGCCCTCCCACATACCGAAAGAACAACTGTTGAAGTACATGCAGGAATTCACTTTTCAAATGCTGTTCTTTATGAGCACGCATGAACTGTATTATGAATTGATCCATGCGCATTTTTTTATGTCGGCCCTGGTGGCATCCAATATAAAAAAGGCAACCGGCATTCCGTATGTGGTCACCTTTCATGCATTGGGACTGGTGCGTCAACTGCACCAGAAACAACAGGATGGCTTTCCACCCGAAAGAACGCTGATCGAAAAGCATATTGTCGCCGATGCGAATTTGCTGATAGCCGAATGTCCGCAGGACAGACAAGACCTGATGGAGCATTACGATGCCGACCCCGCACGCATTGCTATTGTGCCCTGTGGGTTCAATCCCCGGGAGTTTTATCCCATCGACAGATCAGTGGCGCGGGACTTTTTGCGTTTGCCGCAACATGATAAAATAATTCTTCAATTAGGAAGAATGGTGCCCAGAAAAGGGGTGGATAACGTGATAAGGGCATTGGGCATTGCAAAGAATTATACCCGTTGCAATTTAAAGTTGCTGGTAGTAGGTGGTGAAAGTGAGCTGCCCGATCCGGGTTTAACGCCGGAGATCGGCCGGTTACAACAGGTGGCTATTGACAGTGGCGTATATGACCAGGTAACATTTACCGGTCGTAAAGCCCGCTCGATCCTGAAATATTATTATGCCGCGGCCGATGTGTTTATTTCCACCCCCTGGTATGAACCCTTTGGCATTACCCCATTGGAAGCCATGGCCTGTGGTACACCGGTGATTGGCAGCAATGTGGGGGGAATTAAATATAGTGTGGTGGATGAATATACGGGTTTCCTGGTTCCACCCCATGACCCCGACCTGCTGGCTGATAAAATATGCCAGTTGTTGAATGATACGCCCCTGCATACTGCTATGTGTAAGCATGCCATTAAACATGTGCGTCACGCGTTTACCTGGCATAAGGTAGCTGCTGATGTTCACCAGGTATATAATAAAGTCCTGAGCGATGTTCAAAAACAGGTAAAAGTTCTGCCGACAAAAAAGATCACCGACCACGCAGCCCTGCTTCATATTATGAACCTGCTTCCTGTTTTTAAAAGTTCAGCAATATGAAAAAGGCTGTGTTTATTGACAAAGATGGTACGCTGATAAAAAATGTGCCCTATAATGTAGATACCAGGTTAATAACATTTGAAGAACAGGTGATACCTGCGTTGCGATTGTTGCAGTCGAATGGTTACCAGTTGATCATTATAAGCAATCAACCTGGAATTGCCTTCGGTTATTTTTCAGAAGAAGCTATTCAGCAGGTTTACCAGTTTATTGCCACCCGGTTGCTGCTGCAGGGTATTGAGTTGAACGGTTTTTATTATTGCCCGCATCATGTTGAAGGCACCAACCGCCCTTATGCAAAAGCCTGTTATTGCCGCAAACCAATGCCGGGGTTGTTATTAAAAGCAGCCATGGACATTGATATCGACCTGGAAAGTTCCTGGATGATCGGGGATATTCTGCATGACTGTGAAGCGGGTAACCGGGCTGGTTGTGCCACCATCTTATTAAATACCGGTAATGAAACGGAATGGGTGTTGAATAATAACAGGCGCCCCGATTATGTATGCAGTAGCTGGAGTGAGGCTGCTGGTATTATAATACAATATGCAAATGCAAAAGCCAGTGTGGAACGCGTGTAAAAAGATCCTGTGCATAAGGGCTGATAATATGGGCGACCTCATTATGACAACGCCGGCATTAAAGGCATTGAAGGAAACCTTTCTTTGCCATATCACCGTGCTTACCTCTACCATGGCCCAAAGCATTGTGGGTTATATTCCAGTGATCGATGAAGTAATTATTCGTGACCTGCCCTGGATAAGATCAAATACTGCTGTTAGCGGTGCAGACCTGCTGGAGCTGGCGACGCAGCTGCGCAGCTATCAATTTGATGCGGCGATCATTTTTACGGTGTACAGTCAAAGTGCGTTGCCGGCAGCCCTGCTTACTATGATGGCCGGTATTCCCATTCGATTAGCCTATAGCCGGGAGAACCCATATGATCTGCTTACGCACTGGTTGCCCGATAAAGAACCTTACCATTTTGTGCAGCACCAGGTAAAACGCGATCTGGCGTTAGTAGCAGTGACCGGCGCTGTTACCAATGAAGACAGGTTGCTGATTGCTGTAAGCGGGAAAGACAGGCAAAACATGCAAGCCAAATTGCAACAGGCATCCATTGATACTTCAAATGGCTATCTCATTTTTCATCCCGGGGTAAGTGAAGAAAAAAGAAAATACCCGCTGCCACAATGGATCGAATTAGGACAACTGGTAAGTGAAATGGGGTTGCCCATCCTGCTCACCGGTACTGCTAAAGAAAAGGAACTGACAAGCGCCATAGCTGCGGGTGTCGGTGACAAGGCGACAGATGTGGCCGGACTATTTACTACGGGTGAGTTTATTGCATTGACAGCCGGCGCAGCGGGTGTTGTTTCGGTAAATACCTCTACCATTCATATTGCAGCCGCCTGTGAAACCCCGGTGGTGGTATTGTATGCACTTACCAATCCGCAACACACCCCCTGGAAAGTATGCGGCCGGATATTTCCCTATAATGTGCCGGATGGTTTGCAAAGTAAGAACGAAGTGATCGGTTATGTACGTAATTACCGCATGATACAACAGGCAGCGCTTCCCCAGCCTGCTGCCATTGCACAGGCGTTGGAATCATTATTGCAGCAAAAGAATGATGACCAATATATAGCACCCGATACCCTGATACTGTAATTCCTAACAGTTTGAAAATTGTATATTATGGTATGGAGGCCTGAAACTACATTAACAGAAAGACAAGTAAAACGGGGCATGAATCTCGTAATTGGGGACGGACTGGCTTCTGAAGCCATGACCACCCTTACGAGCGGCACCTTTCTCACTGCCATGGTGCTGTTGCTGAATGCCAATAATTTTCAAATAGGATTGCTGGCCGGGTTGCCTACCATCACCAATGTGTTTCAATTGTTGAGTGTATGGCTGGTTCGGCGATTTAACAACAGGCGCGCTGTTACGGTGATCTGTTCCATTTTGGCAAGAACGCCGCTGCTGATTATCGGGTTGCTGATCTTATTCTTTAAATCCATTCCCGTTGAATCGGTGATTGTGATCCTGATCTTTCATTATTTCTTTGGATCAATAGCCGGCCCCTGCTGGAATGCCTGGATGAAGGACCTGGTGCCTGAACGATCGCTGGGCGATTATTTCTCGCGCCGTACGAGTTACACCCAGGCGCTTAATATTGTATTGGGATTGTTGACCGCTTTTATTGTTGATTATACAAAGAACCATCGTATTACCGCCGAATTAAATGTATATGCGGGTTTATTTATTGGAGGTGGCATTGCCGGGATGATCAGCGCTGCCTGTTTGTCGGCCACACCAGAGCCATTGGGATTAAGAACGCAGGGCAACATTGTAAATATCCTGCAGCGGCCGCTGCGCGACCATAATTTCCGGCACTTACTGATCTTTAATTCTGCCTGGGTATTTGCCACCAATATAGCCGCCCCGTTCTTTGTAGTGTTTATGATGAAGAAGATGGGGCTTTCCATTACTTATATTATCGGGTACAATATCATCAGCCAGATCTGTAGTATTTTAACCGTACGCATGTGGGGCCGTTTTGCAGACAACTACAGCAATAAAACCATTATCGCCCTTGCCGCCCCACTGTATATACTCACCCTGATCGGCTGGTGTTATGTGGGCATTTATACGCACGCATACATGAACCTGTTATTGCTGCTGGTGATACATGCAGGCATGGGGATCAGCAATGCCGGCATTAACCTGTCGCTCACCAATATCAGTTTAAAGCTTTCGCCGTCGGAAGAATCTGTTGTATACCTCTCTACCAAAAATATCATCACCGCGCTTTTCTCCTTTATAGCCCCGCTGATCGGCGGGTACCTGGCCGATTTTTTCCAGAGCCGTTCTGTATCAATAGATGCGCAGTATAAAAGCCCGCACTGGGGAAAAGTAATTCATTTGCTGGACTTGCACGAATTGAATTTCCTGTTCCTGCTGGCAGCCGGACTGGCCTTTATTGCCGTTGAGCTGTTGGTACAAGTGAAAGAAACCGGCGAAGTAGAAAAAGATGTGGTGAAGAAGATGATCCGCAGTAATATTAAAAGCAATCTTAAGGAATACTTTGTGATTGGTCAGCTGATTGATTTACATGATGCATTCCGAAATCTTGTTAGGAAACGTTTACCGGGGAGAAGAATGGGCAATGGGCAATAGTTCAAAGTGCTGCTATTGCTCAGGCTGTTCAAGCTGGGCTACAAATAAAAAAGGTGGGTCGCTCTCTAAAAGAGCGGCTCACCTTGATAATATGAGGGTGCCCCCACCCTAGCTGATCTTCTCTGCTTTATACCCTGCCTGTTGCAGTTTCCCGATCACTTCATTTTCTTTTGTTGTATCATTGGTAGTTACCGTTAAGATCTTATTGGGATCCTGGATGTCGACCTGCCAGTTGTTTTCGCCTACTGCATCATTTAAATAAGGCGTTACGGTGGCCACGCAACCACTGCATTTGATCGTTGTTTTGAATTTTACTGTTTCCATACTGTTGAATTTATATTTTAGCTGTTTTTAATCGTAAACTGTTTGTTACTACTGATACGGAACTTAGTGCCATAGCGGCGCCGGCGATCATGGGGTTTAACAGGAAGCCGTTGACCGCATACAATACGCCTGCTGCCAATGGAATTCCGATCAGGTTGTATATAAAGGCCCAGAAAAGGTTCTGCCTGATGGTGCGAACCGTTTTGCGGGAAAGCAGCAATGCTTTGGGTATCGATTGCAGATCAGATGTAATAAGCGTCATGGTGGCTACGTCCATGGCAATATCTGATCCTCTTCCCATGGCAATGCTTACATCGGCCTGGGCCAACGCCTGCGAGTCATTGATGCCATCGCCCACCATGGCCACTACCCTGTTTTGCGCCTGCAGGTTTTTCACGAAGTCAGCCTTCTCTGCGGGCAATACGCCTGCTGAGAAATTTTTGATACCTGCTTCCGCTGCTATGGCCGCAGCTGTTTGTTCATTGTCACCGGTGAGCATATATACTTCAATGCCTCTTGCCTGTAATTGCTGAATAGCTTTAGCAGAGGTGGCTTTTATTTTATCGGCAATGGCGATGATGGCCAGCACCTGCTGCGCATCGGCAAAATAAATTACGGTTTGGGCCTGTTGTTGCAACAGTGCCGCCTGCTGCAGTAATGTTTTATCAATGGTCAACCGGTGCTCATCGATCAGTTGTTTGTTGCCTACATAGTACCGGTTGGTGCCCATTACGCCGGTTACGCCCCGGGCGGTAATGCTTTCAAAATTGTTCACGGCGCCCGCTTGTATGCCTTCCTGTTTTAATGCCTGCAACACTGCTTCGGCCAGCGGGTGCTCTGATTGCACTTCCAGACTGTATAGAATTTGTTTTAATGCCGCGTTCTTTTCTTTACCAGGCAACCAGTTCATTTGTGTCACCACAGGTTTGCCTTCGGTGATGGTGCCGGTTTTATCGAGGATCACGGCATCTACTTTATAAGCCAGTTCCAGGCTTTCTGCATCTTTTATAAGGATGTTGTTCTCGGCGCCTTTACCAATGCCTACCATAATAGCGGTGGGTGTCGCCAGGCCTAACGCACAGGGACAGGCAATCACCAGTACCGTTACCGAGGTTAACAGGGCATTGGTGAACGCATGATCGCCACCGGCGATCATCCATACAATGAAAGTGAGGATAGAAATTCCTATTACCACCGGGACAAAAATGCCGGCGATTTTATCGACCAGTTTTTGCACGGGCGCTTTACTACCCTGTGCTTCCTGTACCATTTTAATAATGTGGGCCAGCAGGGTATCGTTCCCCACCTTCTGCGCCAGGAACTGAAAGCTGCCTTTCTGGTTCACAGTGCCGGCAAATACTTTGCTGTCTTTTTCTTTTTGAACAGGTAAAGGTTCCCCGGTGATCATGCTTTCATCAACAAAAGAAGACCCGGTGGTTACCAAACCATCCACTGGTATTTTTTCACCGGGACGAACAAGAATAAGATGACCGGGCAACACATTGGAAACGGGTAACTCCTGTTCTTTCCCATTTATTAATACGCGTACCGTTTTGGGTTGTAAACCCATCAGTTTTTTAATGGCGGAGGAAGTATTGTGTTTGGCCCTTTCTTCGAGTAATTTGCCCAGCGAAATAAAGGCGATGATCACGGAAGCTGCTTCATAATATACATGCGGGTGAATACCTCTTGCATGCCAGAAACCGGGCGCCAGTGTATTAAAGACGCTGAATAAAAAAGCAATGCCGGTGCTCAGGGCTACCAGGGTATCCATATTGGCCTTGCCATGCCGGGCCTGCTTTGCCGCGTTTATAAAGAACGAACGGCCAAACCAGCCAATGACCGGCAGCGTTAGGGCCATGGAGATATAGTTTCCATAAGGCATATTCATAAAGAACATGCCAATAATTACCACGGGCAGGGATAATACCGATGCCCAAATGGTGCGTTGCTTTAATTCGTTGTAATGGTCCTGCTGGGCTGCTTCCTGGATCTGCTGACTGTTTGCTTCATCGATGACCAGATCGTAGCCAATGGAGCGTACTGTTTGTTGTAGTGTAGCTGGCGTAGCAATGGCCGGGTCGTACTGCACCCAGGCGCTTTGGTTGGCGAAATTCACACCTGCATCTATTACGCCGCCCGCCGATCTAAGCATCGATTCAACGCTTACTGCACAGGCGGCACAGGTCATTTCAAGTACGGGAAAGGTTTTCTTTACCGTTTTTATTATTGTTGATTGGTCTTTTTCAATGGTACTCATATGGAATCCTTTGTACAAAGGTCCCATTAACTAATTAGTCCATTGTTATAACATTTGGCATGAGAGTTATATAATTTAAAGGCAGGCAGAGGGCAGAAGGCAGAGAGATGGGTTGATGCAGGTTGATCGTTAACCAGTTGACGAGTTGACCAGTGATATGGCAGGGCTCGCGACTTTCAGCTTCAGCTTAAAACTTTAATCTGTATTTTTTTCTGCCTTCTGCCGTCTGCCAATTCCCGATTTACACAGGCTACACTTTATCAAGAGGCTTACGGGTATTATCCTTCAGCTCCCTGAATTGCGACGGCGTCATGCCAGTTTCTTTCTTAAACTGCTGGGAAAGGTGTTGTACGCTGCTGTATCCCATTTGGTCGGCGATCTCGCTCAGGCTTAATTCATTATAGGTAAGCAATTCCTTTACGCGTTCTATCCGTTGGCGGATGGCATATTTTTCAATGGTAATGCCTTCGGTAGAAGAAAACAAATTGGATAAATAATGATAATCCAGTTGCAGCCTTTCTTCCAACAAAGCGGAAAGTTTTTTGTTATTGCCCTCTTCATTGCGATGAACAAGGGCTATTATAATATTCTTAACTTTCTCTACCAGCTTTTCTTTTTTATCGTCGAGCAGTTCAAACCCAATGGCGGTTAAACCTTTATTTAAATTGTCGAGTTGTGTGGGTGTAGGTTCCATTTCCAGTTCCACTTCCCCTAAATTCACCCTGGTATAGGGAATGCCGGCTTGCTGTAATTGTTCTTTTATAGCCAGGATACACCGGTCGCATACCATATTTTTTATATAGAGTTGCATATTGCAAAGATACAGCTTCTATTTTTTCAATAATTTAGGGTTACACAATTGTTTCGTATGAATGAAGAAAGACGTATTGAATTTATAAAAGCGGCTATCTTTTATGGTTCGCTGGATGAAGCAGAGCAAGTGCTGGCCGCCCATCCCGAAATAGCTACCAGTGACATACACACGGCTGCCATAACGGGAAATGCAGCCCTTGTTCGCGACTGGCTGGCGGACAATGCAGCCAATGCCACCGCGGTTTCGGAACCATATGGCGGCACGGCACTGGTGTATCTGTGTCTTTCCAAATACCTGCGATTGCAAAAAGAAAAAACTGATGATTTTGTTCAGGCTGCTACAGCTTTGCTGGATGCCGGGGCTGACCCCGGTTTAGGATTTCAGACGGCATCGCCCTATGTTGAATATGAAACGCCTTTGTATGGCGCTGCAGGATTGGCGCATAATGCCGCACTTACCAAACTGCTACTTGACAGGGGCGCTGAGCCTAACGATGAAGAAGCGGTGTACCATTCGCCTGAGACTTACGAGAACGACGCCATGCAGTTACTGGTTGAAACAGGTAAGCTCACGAAAGAAAACCTGTCGATGATGCTGATAAGGAAAATTGACTGGCACGATGAGAAGGGATTGGAATACCTGTTGGCGCATGGCGCCGACGCCAATGGGGAAAGAAAGCGCGGCTGGCATGCCCTGCATCATGCGTTAAAACGCGCCAATGGAATAATGGTCTTCGAAAAATTACTCAACGCCGGCGCCGATCCGCACTTATCGAGCAATGGGATTACCGCCATCACCATGGCCGGCTGTGAAGGCCGGGGTGATGTGTTGTCGTTATTTAAGCAACGCGGGGTTGACATAGAACAGCAGGGTGTTTTTAAATTGATAGCCGCCTGTGCTATGGATGATGGCGATGCAGTGAAAAAACTGGCTGCGCAATCCCCTGCTGTTGTTGCGCAAATAAAAGACATAGGCGGTGAATTGCTGACCCGCTTTAGTGTTTGTGGCAATGCAGCGGGGATACAGCATTTGTTGAACCTGGGCATTCCCGCCAACGAGCCTTATCGCAATGGCGACGGTTATTACGAAATACCAACGGGAAGTCTGGCTATCCATGTTGCAGCCTATCGAGGTTATCCCGCTGTTGTTAAAACCCTGATCGCAGCCGGTTCGCCAGTTGATGTGGCAGATAAAAACGGACAAACACCGCTGGCGCTGGCCATCAAAGCTTGTTTAGATGCTTACTGGATGGTACGGCGTTCTCCTGAGTCCGTTAAAGCGTTACTGGAAGCTGGTGCATCTGTTAAAAATATTCCCTTTCCTTGTGAATACGAAGAAGTTGATATCTTACTGGCTGCTAAACGCTAAAGGCAAACGGCAGACTGCAAACGGCAGACGGCAAACATGGCTCGCGATTATTTGCAATTAATAAACGATCTTGCGCCACAGGAAATTCTCTGCCTTCTGCCGGCTCACCACTAAAATTATTTTCGTATATTTGCCCCCTCTTCATTTATCCCGATTTAATGTAATAGATAATTTCTTTCCCGATTGACATAGTAACAGCACCCGCAAGCGGGCACTGTTTTATTTGTTTAACTATTGAAGAAAGAAATTATGCTATTTCTGCAGAATCTCTCCTATATACATCCCAACAAGGAATTATTGTTTGAAAATATTTACCTGACTGTTAACAGCCGGGACAAAATTGCATTGATCGGTAACAACGGCAGCGGTAAATCTACTTTATTAAAGATCATTGCCGGTGAATTGCCACCGCATGAAGGGCAGCTTGTACTGGATACTATTCCCTATTATATTCCGCAGTTATTCGGTCAGTATAATCACCTGACCATTGCGCAGGCATTGCGCATCGATGACAAGCTTTCAGCGCTACACGATATCCTCGCCGGGAATGTAACTGAACACTATCTTAACCAGCTGAACGATGACTGGACGATAGAAGAAAGATGCCGGGAAGCCTTACAATACTGGCAGTTGAACGAATTGCCACTCTCCCAGCCTATGGCTACCCTCAGCGGTGGACAAAAAACAAAAGTGTTCCTGGCGGGCATCCATATTCATCAACCACAACTGGTGTTGCTGGATGAACCAAGTAATCATTTGGATACTGCGGGCAGAGAACTGTTGTATGAATTTATAGCCACCACTTCCTGCGCATTGATAGTGGTAAGCCATGACAGGAAACTGCTGAACGGTCTGCAGTCGATTGCTGAATTGAGTAAACGCGGATTAACGCTATATGGCGGTAATTATGATTTTTATGCAGAACAGAAAGCTATCGCCAACAATGCCCTGAGCCAGGACATTCAAAGCAAGGAAAAAGCATTGCGTAAGGCAAAGGAGAAAGAAAGGGAAGCCATGGAGCGGCAACAAAAGCTGGATGCCCGGGGCAAACGCAAACAGGAGAAAGCGGGCGTTGCCCGGATAATGATGAACACACTTCGGAACAATGCAGAAAACAGTACGGCAAAGGTCAAAGGTGCGCATGGCGAAAAGATCAGTGGTATTTCTGAGGAATTACAGGCCCTGCGTAATGAACTGCCTGACATAGACAAAATGCAGCTTGGTTTTGATAATACTACATTGCACCAGGGAAAGATGCTATTTTCCGCTACCGGCATCAATCTTGAGTTTGGTAAACAACAGCTGTGGAAGAAGAACCTCGATCTTCAAATAAACAGTGGAGAACGGATCGCTATCAAAGGTTTGAATGGCTCGGGTAAAACCACCCTGTTCAGGATCATCCTGGGTGAACTGGAACCGGCTATTGGCACCGTATTCCGCGCTGACAATAAAAGTGTTTACATTGACCAGGACTATTCATTGATCAATAACCAGCAAACGGTATATGAACAGGCTCAGCAATATAATAAAACGGGTTTGCAGGAACATGAGATCAAGATCAGGCTGAGCCGCTTCCTGTTCTCAAAAGACGATTGGGATAAACCGGGTAATGCGTTAAGCGGCGGGGAGCGCATGCGGCTGCTGTTGTGCTGTCTTACCATTGGCAACCAGGCGCCTGATATTATTATGCTGGATGAGCCAACCAATAACCTTGATATTCAAAATATTGAAATATTAACCGCCGCCATCAATGCCTATACCGGAACATTGTTGGTGGTGTCGCACGATCTGCATTTTCTGGAGCAGGTAAATGTTAAGAGTACATTTAACGTTTGAGCTAAATGAAGATAAAGCAGATCTTAAAAAAATTGATCCGGATCATTTTTGAAAAAAACGCATTTAATCAATTGTAACAAAAACAATTAAAGCGAATTTGCCTGCTATATTTTTTTCAATAACTTAAAACAATCCTTTCAAAACCCTTTCTTTTATTTCAATTACTTATTATATTTGAATACTCCTGGTGTGCAACCAGACAGTCTAAGAGATGGCCCCGTTTTTTCCGATATCTTATGAGTCAGTCCGATCCATGACAGTCCAATTCCATTGAAAAAGTCAACACTCTAATTAGTACAAATTATTAAACCCAAAAACCCCATTCGATGGGGTTTTTCTGTTAGGCAGAAGGCACCTCTGCCTTCTGCCTAATTTATGCTTTTTTCGGTTTACCTAAACCAACTTTATAATTATCGGGCGTACCGGTGATGGTAAGGTTCATAAAACGGATCCGCTTATCCCTGTCGCGGTATTCAATGGCGTCAACCTGGTCGGGGTCTACTTCTTCTTTTTTCTTATGGAACAACATATTGAAACCAACCGAGGTGACCATTTTCAGCGGAACGCGTACATAGTAAGCCATCTTCAGATCGAGCGACTGGGTGCCGGAGAATTCCAGAAAGCCCAATGAAGAGTTGATATTCATGGTTGGAATGTTCAGCATGTTATCTTTAAACGTAAGCACATTACGCAGGGTGTCGAACCGGATCCTGGTCATGTTCTTGTCCTTGAAGTAAGCCGCCATAGCAGCCATGGGCGCAAAGTTCACCAGCTATCCGTTGTAAATGTTTACATTTAGTTCCGCCTGTGACTGATCCATCATAGGTGTTAAATCGGGATGCACGCGCATATAGCCTTTTATTTGTCCGGTTATATGACCCTTGAGGTTTTTATTAATCACATAATCCTGGCCCAGGTAATCGAGCTTTAACAGCATTTTCTCCAGGTCTACATCATCCACTTTAATACGCGTTCTTAAATAGATCTTGTCGGGCATGCTGCCATTGAAGTGCGCGCGGGCATCGATCTTGCCACCAGCCATTTCCATGTGCAGGGTATCCAGGTACAGGTGGTGGGTCTCCAACATCCGCATGTTGGTCTCGATGTTCTTGATCCACAACCGGCGATACTTCACCTTTCCGATGTTTATTGATGCATTGAAATTTATGAAGGGTACTTCAAAAATATTGAATGCTTTGGCATGTACTGATGTAGATCCGGTACGAGCCGGTGTATTGGTGGTTGCAACAGCTGCCGTATCGGACATGGCAGGCGG
>JAJKIL010000011.1 GCA_021154515.1 Niastella sp.
ATATGCCTGTTCTTCAATATTATATTTCACAGGAATAGCAGATATTCCCAAGACCCGTTTATATTTTTTAGCAAAATCGTTTTTTATCTGACGAAAAACACATACATTCAAAGTAAATTAACAGCAAAACCTATCCTGTCATATGTGTGCCGCCTCTTCATCACATATTGAAAATAACATTTCCCTGCAACGGGATGGCATAGCTGCCTTTGAAACCCTGTACAAAAAATACTGGTATCAGCTTTATTGCGTAGCCGTTAAATATACCAGCTCTGCCCCCGACGCGGAAGAACTGGTACAAAACCTGTTTGAAAAAATATGGCGCAACCGCGCTTCGCTGCAAGTAAAGAACTGGGGCGCTTTCCTTACCGTATCCTTGCGGAATATGGTGATCGATTTCCATCGCAAGCAGTCGCTAAAAAATAAATTCCTTACTAATTATCAACCACTTTCAGCCAGCAGCTCCATGGAAGAAGAACCGGACCAGGAACAACTACTGGTGCTTATCGAAAATCACCTGCACGAGCTGCCCGAAAAAACACAAACCATATTTAAATTAAGCCGGTACGAACATAAATCCGTAAAGGAAATTGCCGGCCATATGCAGCTCACCGAAAAAGCGGTTGAATATCATATTACCCGCTCGCTCAAACTCCTGCGCCAGCATTTACGTAATTATCTGAACACCTGGTTTACCCTGTTATAACCGGCAAAAAAATTCTTTTCCCATCTTTAGGGATCGCTTCCCTCCTAACGTCATATATAAAACACCGTAATTGAGCCAGTCGAACTTTGATCGCTTATTACAAAAGTATCTTGCCGGCGAATGCACGGAAGAAGAAGAAAAGCTGGTGCTGGAATGGTACGAAAAAATGGTCCATAACAGTGATCTGCATTTGTCAGATGCCGACAGATCGCTGATAGAAGCCAGAATGTGGCAGGCTATTCATACCAACCTGCAGGCAATGCCGGCAGCTACTACACCAACGAAATTAAGACCGGTAACCGCACGTACCTGGTTTCGGGTAAGCGCAGCCGCCACTATAGCAGGGTTAATAGCAACCGTTGTTTTGCTGTACCGGCATCAAACCGTCATTAACCAGTCGCGGGTGGCTGCACGGGACAGGGATAGCTACGATAGCGTGGTGAATTCAACCACCAACATCCGCAGGATGCAACTGGCAGATGGCACCCGGATCACGCTGCAACCCGGCGCCATCTTGTATTATCCACCGGCTTTTACCGGAACTACCCGGGAAGTGACATTAAAAGGAAGTGCATTTTTTAACGTGTATCACAATCCGGCCAAACACTTTAAAGTGCACCTGAATAATGGCTTAACAACTGAAGTACTGGGAACCAGTTTTCAAATTAAACAACATACAGACCGGAATATAGAGGTGGCGGTTGTAACCGGAAAGGTGCTTGTATACCGGCAGCCCAGACAGCAAGAGAATACCGCACTGGATAGCACAGCAGGTATACTACTGACCCGAAATAAAAAAGTCACTTATAATGCCGCCTCGGATCTGCTGATCACCGGCATTGTTGATGATCCGAAGCCCCTGCAAAAAATAACCCCGCAACCTGACGTCAGCGCCCCTACATCCGGTCCTTCGCTTAATTTTGAAGAAGCCTTGTTACACGATGTGTTACAATCATTGAGCGATGTGTATGGCATTGTTATTAAAACCGAGACGGAACAACTGGGTAATCGCCACTTTCACGGCGACCTGTCAAAGTATAGCCTTTTTTCGCAGCTGGAATATATCTGTAAAACAACGCAAACTACTTACGAGATAAACGGCTCGCAAATAATCATAAAAGATACCAGAACTGGTAATCCATAACAGGATCATTATTATTCATCATTAAAATCTGTTAAACCGGAATACCGGGCCTCCTGCGGTATGTGTTGCGCTGCATAATGCGGCGGGGCCTGCTATTGCATCAATTAAACCAACAACTGCAAACCACCTTATTGTTCTAAAAAAACTTTACTATGAGAAAAAAACGATTGCATTCCCTGATCGTTGCCCGCCTCCTATTGTGGCAACTGGCGCTTATCATTACCTGCAGCAATACCGTGCAGGCCAATGCGCAAAATATCCTGGAGAAAAAGATCACGCTTAGCCTGGAACAGGTAGAAGTAAAAAAACTGCTTCGGGAAATTCAGCACCAGACAGGTGTAGCTTTTATTTATAGCAGCGATATCATTAACCTGAACAAAAAAGTCTCCTGCAAATTAATAAACAGGAAACTTGCAGAGCTGTTCACCACAGTACTATCTCCCATTGGTATTAACTTCAACGTTATTGATGAAAAACAGATCCTGCTGTACAATGCACCTGCAGGACAAAAAAAAACAGTTGAGCAGGTTATGCCTGATGCAACGTCCCCGCCTTTAACGGTAAGTGGCCAGGTACTCAACGACAAAGGAATGCCGCTGCCAGGCGTATCGGTAATGGTGCGCGGCGCCTCCACAGGCACTACTACCGACCGGGACGGACATTTTTCCATTACCGTTCCTTATGCAGAAGCCACCCTTGTATTCTCCTTTATTGGTTACCAGTCGCAGGACGTTACCCTACAGGGCCGCGCCGCGTTGGCCGTTACCTTAAAAGAAGATGCGCAAAACCTGAAAGATGTAGTGGTGGTTGGCTATGGTACGCAAAAGAAAGTAACGGTAACCGGCGCTGTGGCGGCCATTTCATCCCGCGAGCTGCAACAAAGTCCCACAGCCAATTTAACCAATGCCCTGGCCGGCCGGTTGCCCGGGCTGAATGTTAACCAGTTTGCCGGCGGCGAACCGGGTGTAGACATCAGCGATCTTTACATTCGCGGTATTGGTACGTATGGCAATGCGCGGCCCATTGTGATCGTTGACGGGGTAGAACGTTCATTAAACTATTTAAGCGCCGATGAAATCGAAAGCTTCACTATACTCAAGGACGCTTCGGCAACCGCTGTATTTGGCGTACGCGGCGCTAATGGCGTGATCGTTATTACTACCAAACGCGGAAAAGCATCTGAAAAAGCCGCGCTTAATTTCAAGATCTCCGATGGCATCAATACCCCTATTCATTTTCCCAAATACCTCGGCTCTGCCGATTATGCCACGCTGTTCAACGAGGCGAAAATAAATGACAATCCCGGCGTATCGCCTTCCAACCTGAACCTGTTCACACCCGAACAAATTGACAATCTCCGACACGCCAAAGGCGACAATTCCGATGGACTGGGATACAATATCAATTATTTTGATTACGCCTTTAAACCCGGCGTCCAACAGGATTACAGCTTAACCATTCAGGGCGGCAGCAACAGGGCCCGGTACTTTATTATGGGCAATTATTTTCAACAGAATGGAAACTATAAACAAACCGTAAGCGATGCCTATAAAACACAAGCCATTTTTAAACGGTATAACTTTCGGTCGAATATAGATGTCGACATCACGAACTCCCTGTATGCTTCGCTGATCCTGGGCGCCCGCATCACCGACCGCAATGCACCGGGCACTACCGCCAACCGGGTTATAGAAATTGCCAATACCCAGCCACCTATTTACCCCATCATACTCGAAAGCAACGACAATCCAGGCAATAAAGCCTATAACGTAAACTTTCCCCATGGCATGTTATTCGGTACCCAAACCTATCGTTTCAATATGCTTGGCGAATTGTCAAAGACAGGTTATCTCGATCAGCGCGACAACTACCTCGACGGCTCCTTCGTTATGGGTTACAAACTCGATGCGCTAACAAAAGGATTGAAGCTGGAAGGCATGTTTTCATACGACCGCCAGGGTGGATACTGGATCACCCGTTCAGTACCTACAGAATCCCAGGGCTACCGAGAATATCCCGGCTATGCTACCTTTTATCCCAATGACGGAGTTGATGTGTACATGAAAGCCGGCCACTATACCGGGTTGTACAGCAGTCCGCGCCGCACTACCGACAACACACTGGGCAATAGCTATTCACGCGATGATGATGTAGGCCGCACTTATTATCAACTCAGGCTCGATTATGTAAGATCATTCGGTAAACACAATGTATCGGGTTTGATCCTGGCCAACCGTTCTATCAGAATAAAAAATAACGAAGTCCCATTCTGTTACCAGGGCATCTCCGGCCGGGTTACCTACAACTACGACCAGCGTTACCTGGTTGAGTTCGACATGGGTTATAATGGTTCAGAGAATTTTGCACCTGGTCGCCGGTATGGTAAATTCCCGGCGGCTTCCCTCGGTTGGGTGGTCAGCAATGAACCATTCATGCAACAGACCCAGAGCTGGCTGAATATGTTAAAGCTGAGAGGCTCCTATGGACTGGTGGGCAACGACCAGGCAAGCTCAAATCCAAGTGATAACCGGTTCGGTTACCTGCAATTCTATAATAATTCCGGCGATGCGTATAATTTCGGCACCCAAAACAACAACAATCCCGGTGGTATCCGTCCGGGACGTTTGGCCAATCCGTTGCTTACCTGGGAAAAAGCGCGCAAGATCAATGCAGGTATCGATATGGAATTTATGAACAGGCGACTAACTGTTACAATTGACCTGTTTCATGAACACCGGTACGATATCATTACCGACCTTAGCGGTTCCGACAAACAGGGTTTCCCTTCACTTGTAGGCACCAGTGCGCCATTAATAAATGCAGGTATTGTAAACAACAAGGGAATTGATTTTGAAATAACCTGGAGCGATAAAATAGGCAGCTATTTTACTTACACGGTTCGGCCAAATTTCTCTTATGCCCGAAACAAGATCATCTATCAACGGGAAGTGGCCCGCAGCTATCCCTGGCAGTATCGCACCGGCCTGCCGGTTGGACAACCGTTTGTTTATATCTTCAATGGTTTTATCGGTAGTCAGAAAGAAGCAGACGAGCTGAATCAAATGAATAATGGTACCGGGTTTCAAAAGTGGGGCACGGTATTACCTGGTGATGTAAAATATACTGACATCGATGGGGATGGCCAGATCACCGATCTGAATGACCGGATCTCGAAAGGCTATCCGCGGGTACCTGAAATTCAGTATGGCATTCCCATCAGTTGCCGGTACAAATCCTTTGACCTGAGCATCCTTTTGCAGGGCGCCACCCATACTTCTTTATTATTGGGCGGCCCTGCCACTTATGATTTTCCTCTTTACCAGAACGATGAAATTGGAAAGGTAAAGCCAATGCACCTGCAACGCTGGACGCCGCAAACTGCTGCTACTGCTTCCTATCCGGCCCTGCATTACGGCAAATACGACAACAATAAACAATACTACAGCAGTCTTTTCTTATACAACGCGCAATACCTGCGGTTAAAGAACTTTGAAGTGGGTTATTACCTGCCTACTAAATGGATGAAGCGTGCAGGCCTGCAACGAACCCGGTTATACGTTCAGGGAATGAATATGATAACCTTCGATAAACTCAAAACAGTAGACGTGGACCCCGAAACCAATGATGCCAATGGCAACTGGTATCCCATTATGAAGGTGGTGAATTTTGGAATAGATATTACGTTGTAGAAATTAAAATGAGAAAGTAAAAGTTTTTTTATGAACACAAGAATCATTACTCTATATATAATACTTGCGTTGCTATTGACAGCCTGCAAGAAAGATTTCCTGGATCGTAAACCCGATGACCAGATGACCGAGCAACAGGTTTTTGCTGATTATGAAAAAGTAAATAAGCTGGTCACCGACTTATATGGCGATCTGCATTCCCGGGCACGGGGCCTGGCGTTCCTTCAGCATTTTTCCCTAAGCGCGATCACGGATGAATGCCGCGGATCAACCGTTGAGAACGGGCAATCGCGCGCTTTCAATACAGGCGGGTGGAACACATATGATCAACCGGGATCGGGTTATAAATGGGCTGATATTTACGCTACCATCCGGATAGCCAATTTGATCATAACAGGAATAAGAAAGTATAATACGCCGGATAATCCACTTAATACCGGCGATCTAAACATCCGTCTGGGCGAAACCTTTTTTATGCGCGCCTGGTACCACTACCTGGCAGCCCGGCTGTATGGCGAGATCCCTTATATAGATCACCTGGTTGATCCCAACGCCGATCTGGCCATACCACAGGAAACATTTCACTCCCTGGTAGAAAAGATCTGCGCCGATTGCGATTCAGCCATAGCGTTGTTACCGGTAAACCAAACCGATCCGCAATTTGCCCGGACAGAAAAAGGAACCGCCCTTGCGTTAAAAGCCATTGTACGCTGGATGGCCGCTACCCCACTCTATAATGGCGGGGTGTTGCCCAACGACACCCGGATTGGCGCTGCTGATTACAGCACCCGCAACAACAAACGCTGGGAGGCAGCACGCGACGCCGCCAAAGCGGTTCTGGACCTGAAATCGGAAAACGGACAGCCGCGTTACAGCCTGTATACCAATTATGGGTCTAACGATTTTGTTTCAGGTAGCAACAACAAAGTGTACACCCGTTTATATCAACTCTTTTATGATCTCAATGCATTTAAAACGGAAGCCATTTTCATGAACATGAACGATAAATACGAAGCCTGGCAGGGCGATAATTATCCCCCCTCAGAGGGCGGTGGCTCGCGTCAGCAGCCTGTACAGGAACAGGTTGACGAATATGAATACATTGCACCTGATGGTTATGGTTATCCAGTTTACGATGCACGCGCCATTACCGATGGATACGACGATGCCAACCCCTATGAAGGCATCCGACGCGATCCCCGGCTGTACCGTGATGTTATTTATGATGGCGCCACCTTTCGCAATTCGGTAAAGAATACCGCAACCGGTTCCGACAAAATTGGTGCTACCAATTCTACCACCACCGGTTATTTCTTACGCAAATTTTACCGCGAAGATTATCGGCCCGGCAATGGCGTTGGCTTTCAAATCCATTTCCCGCTCATCCGGTTACCAGAGATCATGCTTATTTATGCAGAAGCGTTGAATGAAACAGGTGGCTCGGCCGATGACATTGTGAACCTGCTCAACACCATCAGGCAGCGATCGTTTATGGCGCCGGTTCCCCCCGTTATAAAAGGCGACAAAGTAAAAACGAATGAATACATTCAACGGGAACGCCGGGTAGAATTCTTTTATGAGAACAAACGTTGGTTCAATGCCCGGCTATACCTGGAACCCAGCAGTGCCACAGAACTGGCCCGGGAACAGGCCTGGCAGGCAGCAGGTGGCGATAATGATACCCGCTCCCAGAAATTCTGGCCCTATCCCAAATGCCAGCGCATGGTGAATGGGATGAAACCGGTTGAAGATCCCAATGGAAAAATAACTATTGGTGGAAAGAAATACAGTATGCAACGCTTTTATGTTGCGGCCTGGGTGTTTGTGGCTCCTACTCATTTTTACTTTCCCATTATGCAGGATGAACTTACAAAAGATCCGGCCTTAAAACAGGCTCCCGGTTGGTAAAGATGTCTCATACGCAGTCTATTGGTTATACTACAGATCAAGGCTTCCCGCTTACCGGGAGGCCTTATTCTATTTTCGCAGCATCCTGTTTAATAATATAAGCCAGCAATACCAATATCAAAGCAATAGCATTGGCGATTGTTCGAATGGCATGTAACTGGTTCCAGGGTTTTTCAAACAACGCCCGTTGCTGACTCAGCGCTTCAGGGGAAGCAGATTGAAGATGAAATGCATCCAGCATATTGTTCAACGGAACATTACCGAATATGGTTACGCCAAACGTTCCTGCGCCATACACGATGGTAGCGCCCAGTAATAAATAAAAACGAAGCGGGGCTGAAGGGTTGTACAGCAGCCAGGTAGTGAGCGGCAGCAAAAACAACGTACCCATAAAACTCATAAAGAAAACAGGGTTCAGGATCTCCCGGTTCATCGATTGCATGGCCGAGAGATAATTGGCATCAGTCAGCTTGCCCAATCCGGGGATTACTGAACAGGACCAGGCATAAAAAAGACCGGCGATGAGCGCTGTTGTAAAAGCGGTAGCCAATAAAGTGAAGTTTGCAAAACTCATGGGACGTTGTTATTATATTATTGTTATTGAAAATACTGTTTAATTAAAGCAAGAGCTGCCGAATCAACAATAGTAGTACCAATACGCGGCATACTGCCTTTGGCCATTAAACTCACAATACGGTTGTTCTTTTCAGTAATGCGGGTGGCAGACAACGGTATTTCCCAGGCAAAGCGTACGGCGGAGCGGGCACAGGAGCCAGGGTCGCTATGGCAATGGGCACAATTCACATCCAGATAGGCCCGTACCCGATCCTGTATACTATACTTTTTATTTTGCCAGGCAGGCAGGGTGGAGAATTGTTGCGGGTTCACGTTATCCATAATGCCAGCTTCATGCAGGTATAGTAACTGGTTAATGGATCTGCCGTTCCGCACAACAGAAATATTCAGGTTGCGCACTTTGAGCCCAACCGGCATAATGGTATTATTGGCGTTGTGGCAGGAGGCGCAATCCCGGGCGCCCGGAATGCGGTAGGAAATTTTTCTGGTCGTAGCTTTTTCATCGATCCAGCTAACAGGGGTGTTTGACGCGCTGATGGCGAGTGTGGCATCGGTTTGTTGTTGGTTCCATACGTAGGTACCTACCCACTGGTTATTATTTTTAATCAGCAGCCGGGTCTCGATAAGGCGTTTGCCTTTTGATGGTTCTCTTTTATCGTTGAAGTAGTAGAAGGTTTTAACCAGGATGGTTCCATCAGGGAACTGTGGCAAACCGTCATTCACTGCAGTAATATGGGTGCCTGCCGGCACTTTAATGAGCCGTTGTTTTTCGGCATAATCAGTAAACAGGCCGGTGGCCAGCTCGTACAATTGAAACCCATTATCAGGAGTAAGCGCCTGCGGGTCGCCTGTAAAAATATTATAATCTGATAGTTTGGGTAGCAGCACCGGCGAAGAATTGGCGGCCATTCCGCCATATGCGCGGCTTGCAGGCAGATACGCCATTCCCGCTATGACGGAAATTAATAAGCTGGCAACGGTTATAATTCGGTTCATAATACATGCGATTATTATTGAACCCAAAAATATCCCAGTGCGCCAGCGGAAAATAGAACAAAACCGACACGGGCCGTTGTTAGTATTTTACTTCTTTAAGCCCGGTAAAACGAGGACCGCACTTTAATAATAGTACCTGTACTCTGTCTCCCACTCCTAAATTAGGCTCGGTAAAAATATTGGTAGTACGCACAGCACCTTTGTAATAGCAGAGATCAAAAATTTACATAACATTTGTTTTTTGCACTGGCTGGCTTGCATTTTGATGAACATCTGTGTATATTTAAGCGTTAGTAACGATTTTAACCGAACCCTTTAAAACAAAGTAACAGACAAATCCTATGGGACTATTTGAATTCTTAAAAAATAAGAAAAATCAATCTGAAAATTCTCCAATAGACAACCAGTCACAAGTCGATGACCAGCTACAACTTGACATTGATCGATTTGAAACAGAACTTCTTGCGACAATTCCAAGATATATATGTACACCTGGTGCGGAAGTAAATATCAAGGCAAGACACCAGGAAACAAATGAAGTTATGCCTTTTGCAATTGGTTTTCCGGAACAATTTAAGCCATGGAGAACCGTTAAATCACTTGCTGACAGACGAGGAATCGTTTATTCTTTGCTGGATACTCAATTTGGAAATCAATTAGAGCTTTGGCAGGTTATTGAAAGATTTAATGACGATAGATACGCCGAAAGAGCATTGCAAATTGCGAATAAACATAAACAGGAAAGAGATGAACAAAATCCAAATTATTGGAATGCACTTGCCAGAACTAATTTCATCCTTTCAAATTATAACGAGGCAGAACAGAATTGTTTAAAGGCGATTCAACTTGACAACAACAGTATTAGAACCAAGAGAATATATGCAGACGTATTACATACAACAGGCAAACAAGACAAAGCACACGAAATCTACAACGAAATTTTAAGCATAAAACTTCCAAAAGACAAGCAAATGAATTTACCAATTCAGGATTTACTTGGCTTTGACGGAGACATACTTAATTCACCAGTTTACGCGATAGCCTGGTTGAAGGCTGATAAAAATGTGAATACCGAAACCTGGGAGTGGGCAAATGAAGAATTTTATTATAGCCCACATTTTCGTTCTCAATATGCTTTTCATTTACTTCAAACAAACGAGCATATGAAAGGATTTGTAAAACTTCTGAATTTGAGCAAAGAAATGCCCTGGTTTAAGGACGCCGTATTGAATAGTTATAGCTTAATTGACCAACTTAACCTAACAGAGCAAGAGCAAAACGAGAAAATAAGACTTAAACAAATTATGGAGAAAAACAATTGGAGCCCGAGCTGACCTCTATAAAAAAAAGAGGCTGTAAAGTGCAGCCTCTTTTGTAAAATTTGAATATATCTTTCAAAATTTGTCCCACATCTAATGTAAAATGCCGCATATATTACTTATTATGACTCATCAATAACTAATATTGGACCAATCTCATTAATATCTGGAGCCATCTTAGTAACTTTTGAAGCAATCTGACAAACTTTGGAGCAACCTGCATTAAATTGGGGGAAATCTATACAACATTTACTAATAAGTTCATAACATTGAAGCATAAGTTACCAAGATTTCATGTAAAGTCCTTTACTTACATACACAAGTTTAATATTTATGTCTAAAAATTATGAACTTATGCTCTAAAGTTGGTTATTGATGACTTATAGATAAGAATTGGTGAAAAGTAATAAGTATTTGATCTATTTAATGAACGAGGGTTAAATCATAGTTAGC
>JAJKIL010000012.1 GCA_021154515.1 Niastella sp.
CACGTATTCTTTAGCCACGCTCAACACGTGAATGCCGGTAAAGTACAGTGTCAAACCTGCCATGGTGAGATCACCAAAATGGATGAAGTATACCAATTTGCTGACTTAAGCATGGGCTGGTGTATCAACTGTCACCGTACAACTAAAGTTAACTTTGGTGGTAAAGGCGGCGAAGAAGGCAACAAGTTCTACAGCATCTATAAAAAGTATCACGACGAGATCAAAGAAGGTAAAAGAGACAGTGTAACTGTTAATGATATCGGCGGTACAGAGTGCCAGAAGTGTCACTATTAATATAGTGCTGATTTGCTAAGCCAAATGAATCCTAAATCCACCTGCCAAAAAGCAGGTGCTCAATTCACAAATTCTCAAATACTAGATAAATGGCTAATAAAAAGTACTGGCAGAGTTTCGGAGAGCTCAATAACAGTGAGGCCTATGAAAAGTCCATTTCAAACGAATTCAAAGAAGAATTGCCGTTTGAGAGTGTAGATAAGAAAGGATTGGATGTCAGTCCTGCCTCGCGTAGAGACTTTTTGAAATATCTTGGTTTTAGTACAGCAGCGGCAATCGTTGCGGCCAGTTGCGAAACTAAAGTTAGAAAGGCGATCCCATATGTGAACAAGCCACAGGATATGGTGCCTGGTGTTGCTGATTACTATGCTACTACTTATGTAAGTGGCGGTGAAGTAATACCGGTTGTTGCCAAAGTGCGTGATGGACGCCCCATTAAATTAGAAGGTAATACCTTGTCTACATACAGCAAAGGCGGTTCTTCTGCCCGCATGCAGGCATCGGTACTTGACTTATATGATACAGCCCGGTTAAAAAGCCCATTTGCCAATAACACTGCTACCAGCTTTGATGCAGTTGATCGCGAGATCAAAGGAGCATTAGCTGGTTTGGGTGCCGGTCAGCTGGTTTTATTAACTTCTACCATCACTTCGCCTTCTGCCAAACAGGTTATTGCTGAATTCCTGGCTAAATATCCCGGCAGCAAGCACGTTCAGTTCGATGCCGTTTCTTACACCGGCATGTTACTGGCCAACGAAGCTACTTTCGGAAAACGCGCCATCCCTTCATACAACTTCGATAATGCTCAAACCATCGTGAGCCTTGGCGCCGACTTCCTGTGTACCTGGTTAAACCCTGTTGAGTTTCAACATGGTTACAGCAAAAACCGTAAGGTGCATGAGAAAAAGGTGGAAATGAGCAAACACTTCCAGTTCGAAAGCATGATGAGCACCACTGGTGCCTCGGCCGACGAGCGTTTTGTACACCGCCCATCTGAAGCTGGTATTGTAGCAGCTGCTTTATTAAGCGCTGTAAATGGCCAGGGTGCTACAGGCGTATCTGGTAAATTAAAAACAGGCATTGAAAAAGCTGCTAAAGAACTGGTTGCCAATAAAGGCAAAGCCCTGGTTGTTAGCGGCAGCAATAATACCCAGGTACAGATCATTGTAAACGCCATCAACGAAGCCCTTGGTGCTTACGGTTCTACCATCAGCTGGGCCAGTCCCATTCTATTGCACCAGGGTATTGATAGCGAAATGGTTTCCCTGGTTCAGGATATGGAAGCTGGCCGCGTAGGAGCCCTGCTCATCTACGGCGCCAATCCTTCTTATGAGTACTTCGACGCAGATCGTTTCAATAAAGGGTTGAAATCAGTTAAGCTGTCTGTTTCATTCAACGACAGAAAAGACGAAACAACCAAATTGTGTAAATATGTTGTACCGGCTCCTCACTTCCTCGAAAGCTGGGGCGATGCAGAACCAAAAGCTGGTTATGTGAGCCTGATACAACCTACCATCAACCCGCTCTTCATTACAAGACCTTTTGAGGAAACATTACTGAAATGGGCTGGTAACACCACTCCATGGGATGTATACCTCAAAAACTACTGGATCGCCAAATTAGGCAGCCAGGCTACTTTTGATAAAGCATTGCAGGATGGTGTAATTGAAACAGCGCCTACTGAAGGGGCTGCTACTTTCAATGGCGGTCCTGTGGGCCAGGCAGTAGCTGCTGCCAATGGTATGAAGAAAGGTGGTGAATACGAAGTAGTGATCTATCAGAAAGTGGGCGTTGGCGCCGGTAAACAAGCGAACAACCCCTGGTTGCTCGAGTTACCTGATCCTATCACCCGCGTAAGCTGGGATAACTACGCAGTTATTTCTCCTGCACTGGCTAAAAAATTCGACATCGACCTGAACGACAGAAGATCTGCCGACAAGTACGAGGTGGAGGTAATGAAGCCTGTTATTAAAGTAAAAGTTCGCGGTAAAGAAGTTGAACTTCCAATTATAGTAATACCTGGTACACAGGAAAACACCATCGCAATAGCTGTTGGTTATGGTCGCGATAAAAGTGTTGGCCGTTCAGTAACTGCCTCTGATGGCGCTGAGGGTACCTTAGGTAAAAACGCCTACCCATTCTTAAGCTTCAATGGTTCTACCATTGAGTGGAATGGCCAGGCTGAAATGGAAAAAACTGACAAACTTTACAAAATTGCTCAGGGACAAACACACAACAGCTACGAAGGCCGTGAAGGTGTTATCCGGGAAGTAACTTTTGAAGAATATAAGAAAGATCCGAACGTAATTTTCCACGAAAGAGAGAAAGAACTGGAGCATTACGGTGGCATTCAAGGCTTTGCAAAAGAAGGCACCCTCTACCCAGACTATCCTGGTGAATTGAAGCCTGGTATCAAGTGGGGGATGAGCATCGACCTGAACAGTTGTTTTGGTTGCGGCGCCTGTGTGGTAGCCTGTCACATTGAGAACAACGTTCCGATCGTAGGTAAACACGAGGTAGCGCGTTACCATGATATGCACTGGTTGCGTATTGACCGTTACTTCAGTGGTAACCCTAATGATGCAGAAAGCATCCAGACTGTGTTCCAGCCAATGCTGTGTCAACATTGCGACAACGCGCCTTGCGAAAACGTTTGTCCGGTGGCCGCAACACACCACAGCAGTGAAGGCATCAATATGATGGCTTACAACCGTTGTATCGGAACCCGTTATTGCGCTAATAACTGTCCTTATAAAGTACGTCGTTTCAACTGGGCCGATTACACTGGCGCAGACAGCTTCCCCAACAACCAGCAACCGCTTGTTGACGAGGGCAACCTGGACGATGTTGTTCTGATGATGAACGATGACCTTACCCGCATGGTACTGAACCCTGATGTTACAGTACGTAGCCGTGGTGTAATGGAAAAATGTTCATTCTGTGTTCAAAGAACTCAGGCTGGTAAACTGGAAGCTAAAAAACAAAATCGTCCTTTAGCGAATGATGATGTGAAAACAGCTTGTCAGCAGGCTTGTTCGGCAGACGCCATCGTGTTTGGTAATGCCAACGATAGCCAAAGCTTAGTGAGCCAGGTGCGTAAACAAAACAACTCACGTTTGTACCACGCACTGGAAGAAACGCACACTATGCCTAACGTAAACTACCTGGCTAAGGTTAGAAACACAGCAGAGATCAGCAATGAAGGTGTACTGGGTACTATCATAGGAGGAAGCCACGCTGAAGAAGCGCCTGCAGAAGCTGCACCTGCTGAACACAAAGGATAAGTTGATTAGGTAATTATAAATTTTTCAGCTACCGTTTTCCCGATGTATCGGGATGAATAGCTAAAAGCATATAACATGTCATTAATTAGATACGAATCGCAAGTAAGACCTCCGCTGGTAGATAACAACAAAGATTATCATCAGGTAACGGAAGATATTGTGCGGCCTATTGAATCGGCGCCTTCCCGCCTTTGGTGGACTGGTTTCCTGATCTCGGTTGCTTTGTTGGGTTTTGGTGTTTTCTCCATCTACCGTGAGGTGACCTATGGTGTAGGCCAATGGAACCTGAGTAAAACGATCGGTTGGGGCTGGGACATCACCAACTTCGTATGGTGGGTGGGTATCGGTCACGCCGGTACACTGATCTCAGCGATCCTGTTGCTGTTCCGCCAGGGATGGAGAACGGGGGTGAACCGCGCTGCGGAAGCGATGACGATCTTTGCGGTAATGTGCGCCGGTCAGTTCCCGATCTGGCACATGGGTCGCGTATGGATGGCCTTCTTCGTATTACCTTACGCCAATACCCGCGGTCCTTTATGGGTGAACTTCAACTCCCCACTGTTATGGGACGTATTCGCGATCTCTACATACTTCACTGTATCATTATTGTTCTGGTACTCTGGTCTGTTACCTGACCTGGCTACTGTACGTGACCGCGCTAAATTGAAATGGCGTAAATATATGTATGGTCTGCTGTCATTTGGTTGGACCGGTTCTACCAAACACTGGCAACGTCACGAAAGCTTATCACTGGTTTTGGCCGGTATGAGTACACCGCTGGTATTGTCAGTACACACGGTGGTATCTTTCGACTTCGCTACTTCAGTAATTCCCGGATGGCACACTACCATCTTCCCGCCTTACTTCGTTGCGGGCGCCATCTTCTCTGGCTTTGCGATGGTGCAAACACTGTTGCTGATCAGCCGTAAAGTGCTGAAGCTGGAAGATTATATTACCATCGAGCACATTGAGGTAATGAACAAAGTAATTGTATTAACCGGTTCAATTGTAGGTATTGCCTATCTGACCGAGTTGTTTATATCATGGTATGGTCAGAACCCGAACGAAGGCTGGGCCTTTGCGCAAAACCGCGTGAACCTGTTCAGCCCCTACGGTTGGAGCTACTGGCTGATGATGGGTTGTAACGTAATTTCTCCGCAGATCTTCTGGTTCCGCAAACTGCGCCGTAACATTGTGGTTACCTTCTTCATGTCGGTTATCGTAAACATCGGTATGTGGTTCGAGCGCTTTGTGATCATCGTTACCTCTATTTACCGTGACTATTTACCAAGTAGCTGGGCTACTTACTACCGTCCTTCTATTTGGGAAGTTGGTTTCTATCTGGGAACATTTGGTTTGTTCTTTACCTGCTACTTCCTGTTCTCTAAATTCTTCCCGATAATTGCGGTGGCTGAGATCAAGCACATTCTGAAAAAGAATGGTGATAGCTTTAAGAAGAATATGTACCAGTACGAGAAAGTTAGTGTGGATGAGTTTTATCATGAAACACATTCAGAACACCACTAATTAAGTACGCAGACAAAAGCGAAAGAATAAATAAGTCAGAATATTTAAAATCATTATATGGCTGTTAAAAAATTTGTTGTCGGTGTTTTTAGTGAGGAGGAACCGTTATTTGATGCCGTTAAAAAAGTACGTAAATCAGGTTATAAACTGCATGAGGTATATACTCCTTTCCCTATTCACGGCTTAGACAAAGCCATGGGTTTGCGTGATACCAGCATTCATACAGCCGGATTTTTGTATGCTATATTTGGTACTACCAGCATGTTATCTTTCATGACCTGGTGTTTAACTACCGACTGGCCATGGAACATTGGTGGTAAACCGCACTTTGCATTACCAGCCTGGATACCTATCACTTTTGAGTTCACTGTATTGTGTTCCTGCGTGGGCATGGTATTAACTTTCTGCTATCTGTGCCAGTTAGCACCTTTTGTAAAAAAGCACCACTTTAACCTGCGTTCAACCGATGACCAGTTCACAATGGTGATCGAGTGTACTGCCAAGACAAACGAGGCTGAATTAAGTTCGTTCATGGGCAGTATCGGCGCCAGGGACATCAATGTACAGAATGCCGAAACCGGCTGGTGGTTAGGTAGATATGATAGAGATCAAAAATTATACGAAGGTCAAAGCGAAACTGTATCTGCATAATATCTGAATACTTTAAGATGAAAAAATTATCAATTGTTTCTGTTTTAGTGCTGGCTGTGGTAGCATGG
>JAJKIL010000013.1 GCA_021154515.1 Niastella sp.
CCTGTATCTTTTACCTCTATGGCCAGCGTGCCATCGGCTTCTGCCGTTACAGGCGGATTATACGTTAGCCGCACACTCACCAGGCCGTTATCGTGCGTATACTTAAAGGCGTTGGAAAGCAGGTTGAACAGGATCTTTTCCACTTTATCCCGGTCAAAATAAATTTCGAGATGGTCGATCCCGGACGAGAAGGAGAATTGGATCCCTTTCTTTTCTGCGATATCCGTAAAAGAGTAACTGATGTCTTTACTGAAACCGACAATATCGCCTATGGAAGGATGCAATTTCGTTTCCTGCACCTCCATTTTCCTGAAATCGAGCAGCTGGTTTACCAGGTTCAATAACCGTTTGGCATTCCGCTGAACCAGGTTTAACTGCTTTCTCTGCTCTTCGCTGCTAGCCTGCTCGATGATCTTATTTAACGGAGCCAGGATGAGGCTTAACGGGGTGCGGAACTCATGGCTTACATTGGTAAAGAATTTCGTCTTTAACTGTTCCAGCGCGTTTGCCCTTTCTGCTTCCCGGCGTTGTTGCTGCAGTTCAAAGCGCATGTGGATCCTGTCGAGCGTAAAGCGCCGTACCAGCAGGAAGATGGCGGCCGCTATCAATACATAAATAAGATAAGCGACCGGTGTTCGCCAGAACGGGGGCTTGATATTGATCTGTAAAGTTTTTACTTCACTCCACAAACCATCCCTGCTTAAAGCCTTTACTTTAAAAGTATAGTGACCCGGGCTAAGGTTGGTATAAGTGACCCGCCGCTGGCTGCCGTCGGCATACAGCCAATCGGTATTAAACCCTTCCATCATGTAGGCATACTTATCGCGGACGCTGCGGGCGAAATCGAGCGACGTAAATTCAATGGAGAACACATTTTCCTTATACTTCAGATCGATGCTTTGCACCAGTGCAACGGACTGTTTCAGCAGCATACGGCCATTCACCAGTTCACCTGGTTCAATCGTATTGTCTAACAGCTGAAAACCCGTGAAAAGAATGGCAGGCCGGTAAGCAGGCCGTTGAATGACAGCAGGATCAATAATATTAAAACCCGAAGGGCCGCCGAAGACCAATTCGCCTGCCCGGGTCTTAAGCGCTGCATTTTCATTGAACTCGCGGTTCTGCAGGTTATTACGCTCATCATAATTGATAACCGATAAAGTGACCCCTTTTTTGTTTTGCACCGGAATTACATTACACAACCCGTTGGAGGTGGAGATCCACAGGGTGTGCCGGTTGTCTTCGAGCACATTCAGCATGATGTTATCTGGCAGGCCATCGGCCGTAGTGAAGACCTGAAAGCTTTTTGTTTGCTCGTTGAACAGGTTCAACCCCTGCCTGGTGCCTACCCACATGCGGCCCTGGCTGTCTTCTAAAAAACAGATGATATCATTGCTGCTTACACTGTTCTTAACCTTCGATTGCTGGTAAAAAACAGGAGTATTGGTATTCTTTTCAAAAACGGAAATGCCATTGGTTGTACCTATCCATAAACGCCCCTTGCTGTCCTCGGTAATGGCCGAGATAAAGTTGATGGGCAACGGGCTTTGCGGGCCTGGTTTAGATTGATAATGGGTGAACCGGTTGGTTTTCCTGTCAAAAAGATCCAACCCACCCCCCAATGTACCTACCCATAAACGTTGTTCCCTGTCTTCATAGATCTCCCACACCTTGTCATCGGACAAACTCGAGGAGTCGGCATCATTGTGCAGGTAGTGGGTGAATTTTTTTCCATCAAAACTGCACAGACCGCCGAAGTAGCTTCCGATCCAAAGGATGTTCTCGTGATCGATCCACAGGCTGACAATTACATTATTGCCTGGGCTGTTGGCATTGTCAGGGTCGTGCTGGTATTGTTTGAAGGTATTGTTCTTCCTGTCGAAATAGATCAATCCGCCCCCGTTGGTGCCGATCCAGAGATTGCCGTACCTGTCTTCCACAAAGCGGTTCACATCATCGAACGGCAGGTTCCTGGCGTTGGATTCATGGTGATAATAATGCGGGAACTGTACAATATTGCCATTGAAATAATTAACGCCCTGTTTGTAGGTTCCCAGCCAGATAATGCCATTATCACTCTTATAGACTGCTGTAATGCTGTTTTGGTTAAGGCTTTGCGGATCTTTGGGATCGTTCAGCAGGTAACTGGTCTTACAGTTGTTTTGCTTGTCGATCAGCGTAACACCCCCATGATCGGCGGCCACCCAGATCAATCCCTTGTTGTCCTGAACGATCTGGCTGACCAGGTTGGAGCTCAGCTTCGACGGAAATGAACTTTCATTAAACTCCCTTACCGTATTGTTCTGTGGATGAAAAAAGAACACGCCATGCGTGTAATGCCATAACCAGCAATCCCCGTCGCTGTCGATAAAAAGACTATAGGCTATGTTGCGCTTTTTCAACTCCTGTAAAGCCGTACTGGAAAAAACGATCCTGTTTTCTTTTAGATCATACTGCTGCAGGAACCCGCTTTGATATACCAGCCATAACTTCCCGTCTTTTGATTCCTGAACAGCCGAGATCTTTTCAGTGGGGCCGGCCTTTACCTGCTGCCGGAAAGGCCTGGCGCTTTTTTCTTTAGATGAGTACAGGTAGAGATCGGAGTTGTCGTACAAGAACCAGTACCTGCCGTTGTTCCCTTTTACGATACTGAGTATTCCGCCGGAGGGCAGGCCAAGTGTGTGTAAATAGTTATAATTGTCCGCGTCAAATTTCTCTGTCTGCGAATTATAGATACAGGCGCCGGCCCTGGTGTTCACCCACATTTTTCCATCGGGCAATTCGTACAACGCGAGCACACAATTATCGTTTAACGAAGTGCTGTCATTGTATTTCTTATTAAATATTTTAAAGGAATACCCATCATAGCGGTTGAGTCCCGACAGGGTGCCAAACCATAAAAAGCCGGTTGGATCTTCCAGGATGGCATTGACCTGGTTGTGAGAAAGACCCGAAAAAATATCCAACCGGGAAAAATTATACCGCTCATTTTGAGAGAAAACAGCGAGCGACCACAACAGCAAAACAATCGAAATAAGAAAACGCATCCACATCAATTTTAACTTAAGGAGATCGTGCGCTTTTGGCGCATTCAATCCCCTTCTGCATTTCTGCAAAATCGCGCATTAAGTTAACAAATGGAGCGGGATCAGACAGTTTTTTTTAATAAATCAACTTTACCCCGCTACTTTTTCGTTTTTGCTCTGGAAAATTTAATCCCGGGGGCAACCATAAAAAACAAAAAGGCCGTCGCTTATTGTTGACGGCCTTCTGTTAAATGATATAAACGTTCCTATCTGGGCTTCACATAGATGCAGGTATCATAAATAATACGGGGTGTAGAGGCATTATAGGAATAGCTGATGAAAAATGTTTTGGTGGCGGGGTCATACCGGTTTTTATAATTTGGATCGCTCACTGATGGCGCCATTCCCCCATCGGGCATATTGGTTACAGTAACTGAATTATCAGCATTTACTGTAAATACCGGGTAAACACCAAAGGTTGATAAAGTTCCATTATTGAAAAAAGGCTGTGCTTTCATCCCTATAGAGGCGGCGCCCGTGGTAGTAAACTCCACTTCATCGGCCACGAATGGCCCGGTGTAAGCTGCATTGGGATGGGTTACATTGCCTTTTACCAGGTAAATACCATCATACTTGTTTCTTCCGCCGAACGAATAAATAGCGCTGCCAAAGTTATTGCTTATCGTTCCTGCAGAAGCGGAGGTGATCTTTAATGGGAGCGCATAGCTTTCATTAAAGTCAAAATCGTTGCTGATGGTTATAGAAATGTCAACCTGGGTGAGCCGCGTTCCTTTTTTTATAATTACCGACGACGGGAATTTACATACGGTAGTGGGAGGAACCGTATAATCGGTGCCATCGGTGGTATTGTATAACGACAATGCGGCCGTATCGAGGGCCAGGTTTACTGTTATGTCCTGCGAAGCATTATCGATACCGGAATAACTGACGTTTAAATTTATAGCAGTAACCTGCCCGGCGGTCACTGTTCCAAGGTCAGCATAGAACCTTGGATATTTCGAAGCTACAGAAGCCACATTATCACCGGTATTGGCAAATTCCACCACATTCTTTGTGCCTGAATCCGGATCAATATTCATGGCATCCTTTTTTAAACAGGAGGACAGCCCGGTCAGCAGTGCACTGAATAACAATATATTTATTTGTACTTGTTTCATGTTTGCGATTTTTTATTACATACTATAATGCCCAGAAAATTAATGAGGTGAACACGCCCACGTTCTTAGGCACATTGGAAGAGTTGTAGGCGCCTTCAGATGATGGATATAAGATCCTGGTGGGCAGGTGATCGGGCCTGGATGATTCTGAAACGGAAGAAGCAAAAGTTTCTTTCCCCGAGGCGCCGGCCGTATTTACAAGCGTTGGATAATGGGTGCGGCGATATTCATTCCAGGCTTCGTCGCTGTTGACCATATTCAACGCGATGTATTTTTGGGTGATGATCGCTTCAATTTTCTGCTTGGTGTCAGCAGCTAAAGAAAGGTCGGTAAGGAAGGAGGCATTGGTGGAAATATAAGTTGCCGCATCAGCAGCCGGCGATCCTGCTATTTTGCCATCAGGTTTTGTATACAAATAAGTGAAAGAAGCGGTGATGCCATTTTTAAATAATGCTGCGGCATCGCCGGCAGGCAGGATGCCTCTTACTACCGCTTCTGCCTGCATGAAATAACTTTCTGCGGCAGTGATCACCGGCATACCCGCACCTGGTCCTTTTAAAGCACCGGTTGTATCATTACCGGTTGTTCCACCTCTCACAGTAGCCGGGTACCATAAAGACCCTTCGGGGCTTGGCGCCACGCTGCTGTTTTCAACGCCCAGGCGGTTGCCAGGCGTTTGGGGAAACTGGTAATAAGAAGCCTTGCCTCTGTAGGGGTCCTGCAATTTGGTACCATCGTAAAACGACAGGATAAAGGTGGAAGGCATCCAGGCTTTGTTGCCGGCAGCGCCGGTGTTTGAAAATGCCCAGGTGGTCCATTTAGGATTTTGCCGGTTATTGTCGCGCAAATAGCCGGGATTTATTAAAGCATCGCTGGTCAAAAATCCATCGCTGCTGAAGGTGGTATTGGCAAAAGTTACTTTACCGCTGCTATGTAAGATCAACCGCAATTTGATGGTATTGGCCAGCTGTTTCCAAAGGCTTAGATTCCCTTTGAACAGTACATCATAGCCGCCCAGCGCTTTAATTCCTAAAACACTACTGCCCGAGTTGATGACACTGATGGCGGTATCGAGCTGACTGGCCAGATCTTTATAAATAGCTTTTGCATCCATATACTCAGGTGACAATTTCGAGATGCCATGCAAAGCATCCGTGTATGGAACATCATTATAGGCATCTACCAGCATCTGGTAATCGAGCGCTTTCATAATTCTGGCTACTGCGCTGTAATAAGTATACGTGGGGTCAATGGCTGCTTTATCCATGATGGCCTGGTAATCTTCCAGGTTGTCATAAACATTACTCCAAAGGTTTGTCCAGTTAGTGGTGGTAAAGTTATAAGTAATAGCCACGCCAAACGCGCCATATCCACCTGCATTCGCCATGTAACCGCCCAGCTGTGCGCCGTAGGTATTAAATGCATTTAAACTGCCCCCGGTTGCCGTTAGCGCCTGTGGTAAAATGTTCTCAGGAGAAGCAGAAGTGGCATCATTCGGATTGGTATTTATATCGAAATATTTTTTACAGGAGGTTGCACCCAGTATTATCAATCCTGTAAAAATTATTGTATGTATTTTTTTCATGTGTGCTGATTTAAAATTTAACGGTAATGGTTCCGCCGTAGTAACGTGATGGTGGCGCCTGATCGATACTGTTCAAACCGATGCCATTGTTATCGGTTCCGCCGGCGCTGAATTCAGGATCGGTATAGTAATTGTCTTTAGACAGCCACATTAATAAGTTGCGGCCCTGGGCGCTGATGGTAACGCCTTTGATGTATTTGGTCTTATTTAAAAGAGAAGTGGGAAGATCGTATGCCAGCGCTACTTCTCTCAACTTCCAGAATTTGCCCGATGTAATATAGTTGGAAGTAACATCGCGGTTAATGCCATCTGTCCAGAAGCCATTATTACCATTACCATTTTTAACCGTGACATTGGTATTCGGCATAAACTTGCCAGGACTGGAAGGGTCAGCAATAACCGAATTAGGAAATACAAAACGCTCGCGATTGTAAAGACCGGTGCGATACCCCGTTCCGGACCAGTCGAGCTCGGTACCAATACCATTGAACACCTGGTAGCCGCCCCGGTATTCGAACAGGAAGGTGAACCGGAAATTCTTAAACCGGATAGTACCATCCAGGCCCAGCCGGTTTTTCGGTTGTCCATTGCCCAAAATAGAGATGGTATCAGCTTTTGTGGGCAAACCGGTTATACCGTCAACGATCACATGTCCCTGCGGATCGCGGTTATAGTCAAATCCCATAATTACTGGGAAGGGCTGTCCTGCTATGGCATAGGAATTGGCCGAGCCGCTCGATGACAGCGAAAGCTTTGGCAGATCGGCGCTGATAAAATTCACCTTATTATCGAGGTACGTGTAGTTGCCGCCAACAGTTACTTCAAAATTTTTGGTTTTGTAAGGTGTTACATGGGCGGTCACTTCAAGACCACGGCTTTGGGTTTGGCCGGTATTGGTTAACAGGTTGGTAAAACCGGTAGCATTGGAGATGTTGGTGGTTACGGTTTGATCATCTGTTTTTGTATCATACCAGGTAACGGTAGATTGAAAGCGGTCATTGAACATATTGAGGTCAAAACCTATTTCATATCCTTTGGTAATTTCAGGTTTCAGGTTGTTTGACACCAAAGTATTGCCGACAGTATAACCAGCCATTGCTCCATAGGGAAATCCACTGGCCTGGTTAAAGGTAGGAAGCAAACTGTAGGCGCCGAAGGTAAAACTATTACCCAGGTTCACCTGTCCTACCTTCGACAGGCCTGCCCTGAACTTCAGATAAGTAACCGGGGTTTTTTCCATAATTTCCGGAATAGCGTCGGAGGCTATAAAGGAGATATCAGCGGAAGGATAGAAAAAGGAGCGGTTTTGCGGCGCCAGGATCGATACCCAATCGTTGCGGCCTGTAGCATGCAGGAACAGGTAATCCTTGAAGCCTATCCGAATGTCGCCATAGGCGCCAATCTGGCGGGCCTTATAGTTAGCTTCCCCTACCCCGGGTGTTCCCACGCCATTGTTTACATTAAACAAATTGGGCACGGCCAACGCATTGGCTGCCACTGAAACCGTTTTGGATTGGTCCTGGCGCCACTGCGCGCCTGCAATTATTTTGAAATCGAATACGCCCTTTTTTATGTTGTACTGACCAAAGGCATCACTCAGGAGTTCGGTGGTATAGGCACTGTAATCAGCAACAGAAGCAGGGATATCGGTCTTTGAACTTCCATCGGTATGTTTTGCAAAGTCAGTATAGTTAAATGCACCAACCGTATTTTTACCTGAGTAGTTCTTGGTCACCACTCCCTGGCGGGCTATCAGATCAAGACCGGTAACAGGGGTGAACTTTACTTCTACATTGGCAGTGAAGTAATCGTTCCTGTTCTTTAGCCGGTTGTTGTCGGCCGTGAAGTAAGGATTCTGGTACCAGGGATTGTAAAATCCGTTGGGATTGGCAAATTTATTATTCCTCCAGTCTTTATATTTAGTAATATCTACGTTTGAGGGCATGTTGAGCAGGTTCACATACATATCCCCGGTACGAGAAGTAATGTCGTACCGGTTTTGTATATAGGCTGCACTATAAGTAGCAGCGATCGCATTTCCCAAACGGCGGGTGCCATTTACCCGGACTGATGTTTTATTAAATTTATCGCCGGGCGTGGTGCCTTTTGTAGTGGCATACTGACCAGACATGAAAAAAGTAGATTTCTCATCTCCATTTTGCAATGAAAAATCGCTTTGATTGGTTACCCCCGTCACCCAGAATTTTAAATGGCCGGGGTTATAGGCGTAAATGGCCGAGTCCTGAGAACCATCTTCCAATGCAGGGCCCAAAGGTTTTTTGATGCCGTCGAATTCAGGCCCATAGGACTGGTTTTCGAGGTAAGAAAATAAAGGCCTTCCATTTACATCAGTGCCATAAGCAGAACCACCGGGACCAAATTTTTTCTGCAGCTTCGGAAAATAAGACAGGGTTTGAAACATGGTGGTATTTGAAAAGGTAACTTCAGTTATTCCTTTTTTACCCTTTTTAGTAGTAATTACAACCGCGCCATTGGAAGCCTGCGAACCATACAGGGCGGCTGCCCCTGCGCCATTTAATACAACCAGTTCTTCTACATCTTCGGGATTCAGGTTCGCTAAGATATCATTCGGCACGATCACGTTGTCAAGCACCACGAGGGCCTGGTTGTTACCAGTGAGCGATCTTTGTCCGCGTAAAGTAAGGCGAAAACTGGGGTTTACCCCGCCAGACGTTCCGCTGATCTGCAGGCCGGCTACCTTACCCTGCAGGCCACCAGCAATGCTGTTCGATTTGCCGGCTATCAGCTGCTCCGGTTTAATAAGCGTATTGGCAGTGCCAATTTCTTTTCTTTTTGATTTAATACCGCCTGCCGTAACGATCACTTCATTCATCAGGTTGTCTACACTTTCCAATGTGATGTTCATGGACGTTCCCTGAGCCTTGATGTTAAATGGTTTGTAGGAAACTGCAGAAACCGTAAGGCTTGTGCCGGCACCAGCCTTCATAGAGAAGTTGCCATCAGCATCTGCTACTGTGGCCGATTTGGTGCCTTTAATTACAATGGAAGCGTTGGGGATGGGTGCGCCGGTTTTGTCGACGACTCTGCCTGAAATGGTTTGAGCCTGGGCAGATGCGCTAAACGCAATGCATACCAGCACTGCAAGCAGTGGTAGTAATTTTCTCATGTGTGTAAATTTTTGGTTTTGTATTTAACCGAATTAGCAGTACCACGGTTAAATGTGTGAATCAATTCAAATTTATCATGATAAGTGATACATCATGATAAATATGACCTAATAAATATTAACCACTTTTTATTAAAAATTAACCTGGCGGGAATGGGGAGGGATATGCGCAAGTGGCAAAGGATCATTCATTTATGCTATATGTGTATAGATATTGTAATTATTTAAAATGTAATTGCACCGATTGGACAATGGCTTTCGGGCAAAAATTGTTTAGCAAAAGGATGTATAGAATTATTTTTAATGTTTAATTGCGCATTCGCTGATGTGAAATACTGATAGATTTTTTAAGATGGTTAGAACCCAGTTGCTCCGATTTTAAGTTGCGCACCTATAACTTTGCTAATCAGTTCCATACTTTTTTAAGTTTTTTAACCCCCATATAGCAAGAACCAACTCTAACACAAATCCAATTAAAAAATAAAAGCCCGGAACCCCGTCTAAAGCCAGGCTTACTAATCTGCCAAGCGTCAACCCTCCCATAAAAGTAATATTGGTAATAGTTGCGGTGACCCATAATTTGGATTTAATAATGCCCATAATCCAAATCACGGACATGCCCAGGTATAAACCCATCATAGCCCTGAAAATATTTGCCAGGTTGATAGCGTCTACTTTAAAATCAAACAGCAACGGCAGAATCATTTGCGGGTACAAGCCATAGGCCAGCGCGATGGGTATGATAACAAGTATGGAGACAGTCAAATGCAGGTTCTTTGAAACGGGGCGTATCAATGATTGTTCTTTTTGATGATTAAAATAACTTTATCAGGTTTGAGGGTAATGAGTGCTTTCATCGCCGGTACATGGCCTGTTGGCTTAATCTGATAACCTGAAATTCTCTTAAAAAAGTATGTAAAAAGAAGGACATTTCAACCATGGCGAAATTATTTCATGTAGTTTTACCATAGTTAGCGTTACACTTCGTAATTAATTTACCGAATTGTCTTAAAGAACTCAGTGATGTCCTTCGCTAATAAATTTGGTTGTTCCATGGCAGCAAAGTGCCCACCAGCAGGCATTTCTGTCCAATGTTGAATATTGAACCCTTTTTCGATGTATGAACGAGGTGGTGTTGGTAATTCCTTTGGAAACTTTGCAAAACCAACAGGTACTTTTATAAAATCTTTTTCTCCTAATGCTAACGGCTTCTTACTGTTTTCATTATAAATTCGAATAGATGAATGAATGGTTTGAGTTAGCCAATATAAAGTCACATTAGCAAGCAGTTCGTCCTTTGTGAAAATATTTTCAATATTATCCTTGTTGTCACTCCATCCGTTGAATTTTTCTATTATCCATGCGCATAAACCAACCGGAGAGTCATTTAATCCGTAAGCCAGGGTTATGGGTTTTGTACTGTGCATATAAGCATATGCACCTTCTTTCGCAGACCAATCAGCTCCTGTTTTTTGGAACGCTACTACTTCTTCTGAAAGTTGTTCGCCTTCTTTGAGATAAGGTTTATAAGAACCGGAAATATAATTCAGGTGTAAGCCAATTACATTGTTTGGATATTTTAATGATAACCATGTGCTGATGCCAGAACCAATATCACCGCCCTGAGCTCCATACTTATTGTATTCTAATTCGTTCATCAACTTATGCCATAAATCTGCAACAAAGGCACTGTTACAACCCTGATGTGTAATTTTATCAGAAAATCCAAAACCAGGTACAGAAGGAATAACTAAATCAAAAGAAAACCCGGAATCAGTTGTAAGTAGTGGTATCAGTTTCATCATTTCTAAAAACGAACCTGGCCATCCATGTGTAATAATTAGTGGAATTGATTTTTTCCCTTTACCTTTTATGTGCATGAAATGGATTTTATATCCATCAATATCAGCAATAAAGTTAGGATAAGCATTTATTTCATTTTCAACTTTACGCCAGTCAAATTTGTGTAGCCAATAATCTGTCAATTCTTTCATGTAGGAAAGATTGGCACCGTAGTTCCAACCAGAATCTGTTATCTCATCTGTCCATCGAGTGTTCTTCAGTCTTAATTTTAAATCGTCAAGTGCTTGTTGAGAAATATTTACTGAAAGAGCTTGTATCATTTTGAATAAGCTTTCTTTTAAAATTTTTTAACCGCCACTACCATTAAAGTTATGCAGAAAAGTATCGTATATTTATTTCAACATACACACACTAATGCGAAAGGCGTTTCCAATTGCTAAAAACATAACGGTGGATGGCTTTTAGTCCAATAAACATTGGGATGGCCACGACAAGAGAAAGAGGTCCTTTAGCCTTGAAGGTGGTGGTGCGGGTAATTTGGCAACCGCCCTGGTTGTTATCGGTAATCACGAACTGTTCTATTATAGATTCGACACAAGGACCAAAGTACAAGTCAGTTTTTACCAATTGGAACGACAGTTTATGTCCAGGAACCCACTCCGTGATGCGCTGTTGAATCGTGCCTTTATCAGACACACATTCCCGGGTGCTTCCCACTCCTCCCTGTTTGTCGGGCAGTCTGCACTCCAGCGGTTTTGGTAGTCCACATAGCAAGTAACAGGGTTTTTTGTCATCCATTTTGGAATTGAAAAGCAAAGGCCAAAGCTCCCCAGAGCTCGCATTATAATTGTTTGTAGTTTGAACGACCATGCTATGTACTGTTTACAGAAAAAAGCTTTATACAATATTGGCATTTGAGTTACGTAGCTTGTGAGCTTTCGCTGCTTAGCGAGTAACTTTACAATTTGTAAATCTTAAATATACTAATTAACAGGTTAGGCATCAGGGAATAATTTATTCCAATAATAATATTCTATTGCCCTGACAGCCTGGATGCTTTCCATTCTGCATATTATTAACCAGGGCTGTTTCACTGTTCTTCAGTTTTCTACGCAACTTGTCCAGTAATCACACTTTCTTCTATTGGATGAGCAAAAAACGCTACGAATGTGCTCAATAAGAAATGAGCGGTTCAATACCGCAGGGTTCTACCGGTTGATTGTGATGGTACCAGATTTGCAAAGAGAAAAAAAGCCTTCATTACCCCTTCACATATAGCTCGCAAATGAACTGCTGTCCAAAAGCAGTGAGCATTTCACTATACAAATACGCGCATAGTCTAATCAATAATTATTATATATGAAAAGAATCAGCCTGACTGCTTTGGTGGTTTTAAGTACAGTTGTCTTTCTCGCTTCCTGTAGTAAAACGTCAGTAAAAACACAATCTCTTTTGAGCAATGGCTTTGCTGAAATAGTGTATGTTCAAACGAATGATCCTGTTCAAAATGCCATCATTGCTTATCAAAACAACGGCGATGGGCAATTGCAGCAGTTGCCGGGAAGTCCATTTTTAACAGGGGGGAAGGGAATTGATCATGATTCCATACGGGTAATATATTCAAATGCCTCTGATAACGAGATTATTATTTCGAATGATCGTAGATTTCTACTGGCTGTTAATTCGGGATCAAATACTATTGCTGTTTTTAACATCAATAGCGACGGAACGTTATCAACTGTTCCCGGTTCGCCCTTTCCCTCGGGCGGCGTGCTTCCTGTAAGCCTGGCGCATTGGCAGCAATATATTTATGTGGCCAACAAAGGCAGAACATCCAACCAAACACCTAATTTTATTGCCTTTAGGCTGGAGGGTGACGGATCGCTTTCTCCGGTGCCCGGCGCAAGAGCAGACCTGCCTACTACCTCTTCTCCCTGCCAGGTATTGGTGTCAAGAAACCTTCCTTTTTTATTCGGCTCAGAATTCACGAATAATATCTCAGACTACACGATGAACAGCAATGGCTCATTGGGAAGGTTGCCAGGGAACCCTAATGTACCAGCGGCTGATGTACAGGGATTATGCCAACACCCTTCGCAAAATATTCTATATGCCGGGTTTCCCCAGGAAGGTGTTACAGGTGTATATGAAATTATTCCCACAACAGGGGCACTCACGTTTAAAACCTCGGTAAGCGGGGCTGGCGCTAATATGCGTATAAACAATGGCGGCAGTCTTTTGTATGTTTTAAACCCCTATAAAAATGCCGTGTCGGTATTTAATACGTCTGATGCCAGTTCACCATCGGTACTGGCTAAGTTAACACTCAAAAACCCCGGCGTAATTTATCGTAATCATGCTAACCCCTACCCCAGCAGTGAATGCGCTTCTTTAAGCTTATCATCGAACGAGCAATTTCTTTTTGTGGTAAGTCAAAATACAAATTGGGGATACTCTCCCGACACTGCTAATAACAATTGGCTGCACATATTAGCGGTACAGGGCGACGGAACACTAACAGAGCCGGGTGAACCCATGCAGCTTCCGGTAGGGAGAGCCGTATTCCCCAGAGGCGTGGCGGTATATAATATGAGTTACAATTAACAGCAGATGATTTTCACTTTAATGTTGAAAATAAGATGTGCATTGCCCATTGGTCGGATCATAGTGCGCACTCTAAGGTACTGATGCCGGCCGGGGGGGAATTTGCTTATGCTTTTCCATCTCTTTATTTTACCAGATCATGGGTTCATGACCTTTCAGGAACAGGTATCGTTTTACATCTTTATAGGCCGTATTGGTCAACGCCATATTATCGGGTCTTTTTTCATGCCTGTTCTCATTGTCGCGCACCATTCGCCCCTCATCAAAGCGGTTACTGCTATCGTAAACGATAACCTGCCCATGGGCGCTTGCGGCTGCCAGGGTTCCTGTCCCGTAATCAAAATCCAGACTCATGACGGCACCGGCACAAACAGTTAAATAGCCGTACCAATGCCCATATAAACCTTTTAACCAGATGGTGCCATCATCACATCCGAGTTGATACCCCCATACATGCGCGGTGGCACACAAGATGGTATTACCTCCATCAACCTGGTGTACTACTGAAAACATGCCGGCCCCTTTTAAAACAAGCCCGGGTGTAATATTTTTTAACGGCAATGCGGGGTGGCCACCCAAGATATACCGAGTTTCCCGATGAAGCCCATAATATCTGGTATAAAACAAGTATAACACCAGGTTTATGGGATTGGCTCTTTTCCCAAAAGGCCGTATACTGCCTGGAAATCAAATAGTGATTGTTATTCTATCTCTGCCAACCTTGCGACAACCTTTGTGTATTGCATCTTATTTTATTCGAGATAGTTATTTATTAAATCAATTAACTTTTGTTCATTTTGGAATATATCTTCTCTTTTTATCCTCATAGCACTAAAAACCGCACCATGTCCTCCGTTATTGATTATTGCTAGAAAAGTACGATTAGTTAATGGGCAAAATTCAATTGTAAATTTATTGTACTTCCCAAATGTTAAGAAGGCTCTATTAAAGGCCTTGTATTCTTGATGAGATATTATAAACGCCTTGTATAAAGGCAAATCTGATACTTGATTACTCGCTAATTCTAAATTACTTTCTAAGTATTTTTTAAAATCTTCTTTGTTGTAAAATGATGAATTGTGATTCAAATGATATTTTATAGGATCGAATTTATATTCCCACAATCTTTCATCTTGCTTTAATGGTGTAAATTTATCAATAATAGTATAGGTTTTAAGTTCGGAAATGCTATTTTTAAGAAAGTCACAAGCCAAATTATTAAATAAATTACACATTGAATCAGTCCAGAAGCTTGGAAATCTACTATCAATTGGGTTACTGTAGCTGGAGTATAAAGTAACAAGCTTATCCCATTCTTTCTTTAATTGATCGGAGATATCGTCCAGCCAGTGAGGATCAGTATAGTAGAATTCTCCATTAATATCGACTTTTTCTTCTTTCCAAAATGGAGTGCCAGATCCATTAATATAAAAATAAAGGGTTTGCATTTGTCGGTTCTTATCTTTTTACAAATATAACCTTATCTAGGAAGGTGAATGGTTTTGGTATGGGAGTTCCTTTGATAAGTATGACAGACTCTGCCCGGATCTATGAATATACGCACACCAGGTAATTCAACGAGTTAATATAAACTTACCACCAATTGCGGCAAAAGCGCCTTCAGTCATTGGATCTGAAGGCGCTTTTAATTCGAAATTTTATTTGCTGTCCCGCCTCGATGAGCAATAAACTGATGACTTAGGTAAGGATTAAAAGCAATTACTTTTTATTGCGTATAATTAATATAGCCAGTAAACAACTTATACCTCCTAATATATAAACGGCCTGATAATTATACCATCCTGCTATCAGGCCAGCTAAGGGTCCTGCCAGCCCTAAAGCAAGATCAAAGAAGGCTGCATAAGCTCCTAATGCGGTACCTCGCATCTGTGGCGATACCTTTTTTATAGCTATTA
>JAJKIL010000014.1 GCA_021154515.1 Niastella sp.
CGCGCTGGAGTTTTGTTTAATGATCCTGGAAACAGAACGGTATAACGGTAACAACATAAAAGAATACATTCCACTTATTGAAAGCTGTCTGCGTTTCTTTAACGAACATTACCAATACCTGGCCAGTAAACGGGGAAGAAATAAATTGGATGGCAAAGGTCAACTGGTGATCTTTCCCGGTTCAGCAGTAGAAACTTATAAGATGGCCTATAACCCCAGCAGCACGGTTTCGGGCTTGCGTACTGTTTTAACGAGGTTACTTGAGTTACCAGATCAATACCTTACGGATTCATCACGCACCCAGTGGCAACAGATGCTGTTGCGCATCCCGCCTATCAACTTCAGACAATTTGGTACTTACACGACTATTGCGCCGGCCAAACTGTGGGAGCGGATCAACAATACAGAATGTCCACAGTTATACCCTGTTTTCCCTTGGGGGATTTATGGTATTGGCAAACCGGGTTTAGACACCGCCATCAATACCTTTAAACATGATACAGACGCCCTCAAATTCAGAAGTTATGTTGGCTGGAAACAGGATAACATCTTTGCCGCCCGCCTGGGTTTAACCAGTGAAGCGCTGCAACTCACAACCCGGAAATTAAAGAACAGCGGCTGCCGCTTCCCTGCTTTCTGGGGTCCTGGCTTCGACTGGACACCCGATCACAACTGGGGTGGCAGCGGCATGATCGGCCTGCAGGAAATGCTGTTGCAAACCGATGGCAAAAAGATCTACCTCTGCCCTGCCTGGCCCAACAACCAGGATGTGCATTTTAAATTACATGCGCCCTATAACACCACGGTAGAAGCCACCGTTATAAATGGGAAAGTGCAGTCGCTCATAGTGGTTCCGGAAGAAAGAAAAAAAGATGTGATCGATCTGTTTTCCCCGAATTAATCAAAAGCTTTTGAACATGAAGTCCTGCTTCGCTTTATTGCTGTTCTGCCTGATAACAAGGCTATCACAGGCGCAATCGCCCTGCGATAAAATAAAGTATGTCGACAAACTGGCAATGGCGCCATCCGAGTTACCGGTGCAGGATTTCAAATTGTTTGATTACAACCAGATCCCCGATTCTGTAAAGACCCGCCTGCAAAGCGAGATCATCAAGGAAACATCTGCCGCCTTCTTCAAGGAACTAAAAGTAAGAACCGTAAAATATCTTGACTCAGCCATCAATTCAACATTGTTTACGCCTGTTGTAATTCTCGACAATGAGAACAACCCCGTGAACTTTGTATACGCCATCTTTTATGAAATGAAATTCAAAGGCGAGATCCCTTTTGTATTTAAACTGGAAGTAAAACAAAATGGCGGGTTGCTTAAGAAAGGACAGTTTGAAGGGATCGTAAACCAGAAAAAGAAGATCATTCCCTGCTCCAAAGCATTATCAATAGCAGCTACCGACAAAGAAGCGCCTATTACCAAACCGGGCGAGATCTATATTTACTATAATCAAACTTACAAAACGATAGTCTGGCAGATCATGGAAGCCGATAACACCACCGGCGACAGCCAGCATGTTACCGTGATCAATGTGTTTGATGGGGAGATCTTGGAGAGGAATGAGTTTTTGAAAGGAATGACCAACTTCGATAATGAATAACACCGAAGACGGCAAACGGCAGACGTGAATCGGCAATCGTAAATCGGCAATCGTGAAATGGTTCGCGATTGCTGTGATTAATAATTACCTTGCACCACCGGCATTTTTCTGCCTTCTGCCTTCTGCCTTCTGCCTTCTGCCTTCTGCCTACTTCCGCACCCACACCGTCATATCCGACTTACCACGATTACCCCAGGCATAATATGGCACCATGGTTATTTTTATCGGCGTTGCGGTAGTCCGCACTTTTCTATATAAGGCGTTTGACCAATCTTCTTTAGGTTCTAATAATGCAGTTCCCTGTAAGGTAGCGATCTTGCTTTTGCTGATGGTAGTGAGAACCGGTTTCAGATCGTTCTTAATAGGGATAGCAATATCAAACACGTTGGTTCCTTTTGGCAGATCGGTTGATTCCAGGCAATACACCACAGGGCCGCGTTTCACCGCCAGCTGGTTACGGGTTTCTTCTACAAGCGGATTGCTTTCAATCAACGTTACCGGCATGCTCAGATCCAGTTCTACTACATCACCTGCTTTCCAGGTACGGTTGATGGCTGCATATTGCGCCGGTTTGATGGAAGCAGCTACAGGTTTGCCATTCACCGTTAACCCTGCTTTCTCACACCATCCTGGGATGCGCAGGTATAGCGAGAAAGCTTTTGCTTCCGCTTTTGTAACAGTGAACGTAATATGACCATCCCAGGGATAATTGCTTTGTTGTGTCATTTCCAACGCGGAACCATCTTCCAGCTTTGTTGAAATTTTATTAGAACCATACAAATGCACCCACAATCCTTTGTCAGAAGTAGTATAGGCATAATCCCCTACTTCCGCCATGGTACGCACGGTGTTGGGCGGACAGCAATTCGACAACTTAATATAAGGAACACGGCCGGCTTCCTGCCAACGCAAGGTGTAAGGATAATCAGCGGAATGGCTCAGCGGGTTGGTATAAAAGAAATTATTTCCATCGAGGCTGATGCCTGATAAAATGCCATTGTACAATTCCAGCTCCATTACATCGGCATACTTGGCATCACCCGATAACAACAACATCCGCCAGTTCCACAACAGGTTGCCGATGTTGGCGCAGGTTTCATTATGTGCAGTGATATTAGGCAACTGGTAGGCACGGCCATAGGCCTGATGCGTTTTTTGAATAACAGGCGGTTTATAAGAAATTCCGTAAGGAGAAACGCCATCATACAAAGCGCCACAACCGCCGGTAACGTACATTTTTTTATACACCACATCGTTCCAGATGCTGTTCAAACAAGTCATCAGGGAATCATCACCGGTTTCAGCATATACATCCGCTACACCGGCATATAAATAGTTGGCTCGAACTGCATGGCCCATCGCCTCTTTCTGTTGACGGAAAGGAACACGGTCCTGGTTATCATCTGTACCCTCTTCCACCAATCCACGAATATTAATAAGGTTGATGGCCAGTTGCAGGTATTTGGGATCACGGGTTGTACGATACAATTCCACTACACCCATGTAATGCGAAGGGCAAATGGCATTGCGCGCTAACTCAGGGGAGGCCCGTTTGTAAAAATTATCCAGATAATCAGCTGCTTTGATCGCCACATCCAGCAACGTTCTTTTACCGGTAACGCGGTAATGAATACAACCGGCGGTCATTAAGTGCCCGAGGTTGTAGGTTTCAAAATTCAATCGATCTGCAAATGCTTTTTCTTTATTGGTTTGTTTGCGTGCTTCGATCAACACAGGGGTATGAATATACCCATCGGCACGCTGACAGGCAGCAATAGTAGCAATGGCCGTATCGAGCATGGTCTCCAGGTTCTTGTCTTTTGTAACCGCATATAAACTGGTTACGCCTTCCAGCAGTTTATAAAAATCACCATCATGAAACGGCGGTCCACTGTGCGAACCCGTATCCTTGCCTGCTGCAATTTCAAAGTTCTTATACGCATGGCTCACATTGGCATCGGTATAGGTGCGCCATAAATGCGGCACCATAGAATCTTTACATACCTGCATCCGTTCGCCCCAAAACCCACCTGTCCAAACGGTGGCCGACAGATCAACCGGTTGTAATTTCACATGCGTGCTCTTGCTGGTATTCACCAGGCTGTTGTTCTGACTGTACACGCAATCTCCCACTACCAACAGGACGAGGAAAAGATGAATACGTTTATACATATCTTTTATAAAATTTATCGGTTCGTATTAGTAACTTATAATTTCCACCGGTCCTAATAAACCGGCTGGTAATAAAGGCTTGTCTTTTGTCCAGAAAGGTGCGTTGGTCCAGGTGATGCGTTCTTTCTCAGGTAATAACAGATCGCCTTTCAACCGGTTGAACCAGGTATTGGTCACTTCGATCCGCAATTCATTTTTACCGGGTCGTATAGCTTTTGAAACATCCACCTGGTAAGGCGGGGTCCATGCCACCCCACAATCTATTCCATTCACATATATTTTTGCCAGGTTGGCTACTTTGTTTACATCTAATTTAAATCTTTGACCGGCATACATTGTAACATTATTATCAAAAGTGGTTGTATAAACAGCAGTTCCGGAATAGTATTTAATGGCATTATTATCATCTATTGACCAGTCTTTCAACTTTTCAAAAACAACTGGTTTTGCCGGACCACCTTTTGTACTATCAAATGTAACTGTCCAGCTATTTTTGATAGTATCAACACGAAACTCGTCATCTATATTTTTGACAATGCCCTTTGTTGTTGGAGTACGCAGCACTACGAATGCCGATCCGCTGGCAGGCAGCTCCAAATGAAATTGAGTATACCCATTTTCAAAAGAGAAGCTCACTTTTAAATCTTTTTCACCCGTAACCGGATCCCAGATCTCCGGCATCTTACCGTTTACCCGTAAAGAAACATTAAGCGCTCTTGACTCATTAAGCTGATTGCTGAGGAAGTATATATCAACCCCTTCGCCTGCCCTGTGCGTCCAGGCTATATTACCGGCGTTTTTTTTCGAGGCATCCAGCATAACCACATCTTTTTGCAGACCAACAGGAACAAAAGAACTTTCCATATAAGGCCCCTGCACAACAGTGCCTTTGCCTACCTTCCATTGTTTCAATTTGCCAGCCGGGGCTTTTTTCCAAACGGTAGCGGCTATTGCTTTCACTTCTTTATCAGCAGTTGGCCCTTGTTCCAGGCTGTATGATCGTTCAGGCGCGTCATTTACAATAATGGTGGCGCCGGCCTGTACCAGTGCTGCAATCTTTTTTATAACAGCCGGTGTCATGCGTTTGGCAACGGGTGACATAGGATGCGGCTGTGGCAACACCAGTACTTTGTAACTGGCGCCACCAGGGAATTCTACTCTTCCGTTGCGCACAGTAGCCTGCATCAATACATCGGGGTTAAAACAATCATAAGCATACCCATGCAAAGGATCGATCCATTTTTCGGGATCGGCCATATTGGCTGTATGTGTTACTCCTTCAGGCATCGTTCGTAACGGGTTACCGTCATTGGCTAATCGCTTTTTCTCTGCTTGTACAGCGGAGTCGCCAAAAATGCCTGGCAGCGTACTTACTAATCTATCAGGCAATATGGATCGGCGGGGAATTTCTTCGCCGGTAAACACGGCCACATCCACTACCGGTTTACCAAACTGCAATAAGGCCTGACAGCGTTGTGCATATTCCACCCAGGCGACGCCCGGTTTCCACCAGGTTTGATCCCGTTGAAAATACAACCCGATCCCATTCAACGTCATACCCGGTTTGCGGTCCAGCCAGGGATTTTCCATTGATACGTGGTACACCAGCTTGTTTATACCAAGGGCATAATTTCTATCGCCCAGTGCTTTTAACATACCGGGATGTTCATCCCAGGCCAGTCGCAATTCCGTAAATGCTTCTGCCTGGATAACCGGTTTGCCATAGATATGTGCGCCGGAGATGGCATCGAACATATCGTTTGGTTTATCATGTGTGGGACTGCGTAACCAGAATTCGCCCATAGGAATATCTGCTTCCTTATAATGCAGTAATCCATCACTGGTCATTGTGGGAGCGATACTTTCCGCACTCATCACACAGCCCTTTTCATGCGCCAGGTTTTTCAACGTTATATAAAAGACATCTCTTACCAGCTCTATAATTGTCTGGCGCACGTCGTATAAAAAGCGTTCCGATACATCGGCGCTTTGCACGGGCACGCCTGTCATGGTAATGAGATAAGGTAAGCAGTCATAGCCACGGCGTTTTTTAAACTCCGCCCTGAAAACTGGCGACCAGTTCTGGCTGCCGCATTCCCAGCTATCGATATGAAATAATTTCAGTACTTCTTTGGCTACATCCGGACCGGCCTGACGAATGGCTTCTCCAAACCATTTATCGAATTGCAGCTTTACTGCTACGGGATTGAACTTATCGCACTCCAGTCCTTTACCACCGCCACCGGTGGCATTGGTTTGTCCGGTTGAGGTATGACCAATCCGCATAATGGTCCAGTTACCTTCGGGCACTTGCCAGGTGAGATGCCCATCAGCCGTCATTTTACTGGTGATGTCGATGATGCGATCCAACGGCACACATAACGAATCGGGCACCTGTGCAGTAGTCGTGCGTTCACTTACGCGCCAGATGGCGCCGCTTTTCCCTTCGTATTGATGGATCACAGGTTCGCCGGACAGATAAATACCAGTGACCTTTAACACCGGTTTCCATTTGGCAGCATCCAGGTCTTCAGATCCGGGTTCCAGTTCTTTTTTATCATATACAAATCTGAAATACCGGGCTGTAGTTGTTTTGATAGCATGGGTAACATCTGCATCGGTATCCTGCCAGCCATGCCGGGGTGATTGCAACCGTTCAATGGGTTTGAAAACGTTGCCATCATCGCTCACCAGGATCTGCAACCGGCGCGAAGGATAATTATTACCACCGGTTCTGATAACAATAGAACGACAGGTAAATGGTTTGTCGTAGGCGTATTGTATCCAACAGGCGCTGTCGCTTTTAAAGCTCTGGCGGCTGCGTTTTTCGGTAAGGAACTGCGGCGAAACGCCAGTTACACTGCTGGTCACTACCGGGATCATTATCGTATCCGCAATGCTTTTTTTGATCATCGTGGGATACGCAAATACCGCGATGTCTTTGTAATAATTTTCTTTTGTTTCAGGTTGCGGCAAAATGCCATTGAAGGTTTGTTTTCCGGAAACATAGGTTTTTGTGCTTACCACGCGTTGCATAGACAGTTCAGGTTTTATCCATGGGCCACCGGCCAGCGCAAAACCATCACTTACGTGCATCCCCAA